>JBCDAG010000081.1:0-20919 GCA_039186165.1 Cyanobacteria bacterium P01_F01_bin.53 | reverse complement strand
GCCTGGCAGAAATCATGGTAGGAATGGGCCTCATTGACGAAGCGACGTCCGGAGCGCGTCACAGCGATGACTCCCGGTTTGGAGCGGTCGACGAAGTGAGGGTACCAAGGTAGCCAGTCAAACTATAGCGAGATAAAGTCATATGTTCTAACTCTAACTCGAATGTTTAATATTATAAATGAAAGAGACCTGCTATCGGAGTTGGCTTATCACTGTGAGAAGGTTCTAAATATCTGTCTAGGTGGTTCAGGACCGTTATATGTTTCAGCTAATTTCTATTTAGTGTTCTTATATCAAGAAGCTTATGGCCAAGGATTTCAATCTAATTTTTATCAATCTGATTTTTATCTTAGACTTTATAAAGCTGCACAAATTGCATTCCGAGAGCATAAGAAAAGTAACGCTCCTCTAGACTTCTCGGATTTTGATTATGCATATGCCTTTGAACAAACTTTGAATAGAAGTAGAGTGAAAAATGGTGATCTAGGAGAAGATCCAATCTTTCTCTCAAAGAGAGCAGTCATGTTTAGGTCTTTTCAGCAAGATGAAGATGTTGGCGAGAATAGAGAAGATGCTGCACCATTCATTACGATGATACATAATCTTTACGTTCGTTCTCTTATCCCAATTCTCGACATAGAAAAGGATGTGATCTACCTCAATTTTTTAAAGGATATAGCTGAAATCGCTATCGATAATTTCAACTCCCAAAAGTACGTATCATCCATGCAACTACTTAGCTTTGTCTCTTCTCTGTGCTTTGAACGAAGTTCCAAATGGCCTATATATAAAGGGCTTAGAGTAGAGTGCCTTTACTATTTTGGACTGATATTAGAAACAGTATCTAAAGATGATGCAATAGATGTATATAAAGGAATTGTGGAATATGAAAGATCATTGCCCCTCTCTATGGGGTTGACCGTTTATGTTAGAGAACGGTTGAAGGAGCTTTCTAAAGAATGATGCCTCAAGAAGAGTAGATTACGGTTGAATAAGTTACCCCCAAGCTAGAGTTATATAGGTTTGTAGACCTATTGCAGTGGCTAAAGCCAAATGCGCATAACTAGCTTGGAAAACAAGAACGCTCCATATCAATGGGGCCAGATGCGAATCACCATCAGTCGAGAAGACATAGCATCTAGTTACAGCGCAGAAGGGATTACGTTTTTTGTGCGCTGAGGGTGTTTGTATTTATGGGCACGAGCAACACAAGGTAACAATCTCACAGCAGAGTAAAGAAATTCCCCTACCCTGCTTGAGCCAAGTTCAACTTGAGGTCATAGGAAGTTTATGACAGAGAGGTGGTGTTTGTATTAGCAATTCTCATAGTTTTCGCTTTGTAAGAATTGCTTAAGTGTCTCCTCAAAATAGGTTGCTCATTTTTCTTCTATTCTTTCTCTCCTATAGCGAATTGATATTGTCTAGCGGATTGGACCTCGCAAGATCTACTTTCTAGAAAAGTATTAGATGTACAGACTATAGTTTTTTATTTGGTGGTCGCTCAAAGCCAGGCATATTACTTCTTCCTAAAATATTCCCACTGTTATAGAGGCCTTTGTACGTTCTAATCGCTAAAAAGCTCCGACACTGTATGAAAGTCGGCCAATACCCATCATGCCGGTATAACCTTGTATTTGTAGGAAATGAAAACAGATTGGAATGCTAAGAAATAGCTCTCTCACAAAGCTAAGGTCATGCAATGGCAACGCTAATACCAGCCTTCTATAGCTGCTCTGGCAAGATGACTTCTGGTGAGCGCCGATTTGCGCAGCGCCTTGAGGATAAGCTTGATAGCGACTATTTGCTTTGGTACGACGTTCCTGTAGGGCCAAAGAAGCGGCACCCAGATTTTATTATTCTCCACCCAGAGCAAGGCCTATTTGTTTTAGAGGTAAAGGACTGGAAGCTTGAGAACATCCAGAGCGTAACGCATACAGAGGTGACGCTACTAACTGAGCAGGGTATCAAAACACTCAAAAATCCTTTGGTACAGGCTCGCGATTGTGCGCTGGAAGTAAATCAGCTGCTAGAAAAGGACTCGCGTCTTGTTCAACCAGAGGGTAAATATCAGGGAAAGCTTGTCTGCCCTTATAGTTACGGTGTGGTTTTTAGTAACATTACTCGGAAAGCTTTTAACCAAATTCCTGCCCTACAAGAGGTCCTCGATGCCCAGCTGGTTATCTGTAAGGATGAGTTTGTACCATCTGTTAATCCAGATGACTTCCAGGTTCAGCTTGGAGCAATGGGCCACTATGAATTTGGAGAACGCCTATCAAAAGAGCAGATTGACTGTATTCGCTGGCATATTTTTCCTGAGTTGCGAATTACTGAGCAGCAGTTAGAATTGCTAGACCTTGAGGAAAGTCAGGGTATTCAAAAGATACAGCCCTCCTCCCCTGACTTGATGCGCATTCTAGACCTCCAACAGGAGCAGCTAGCGCGTAGCTTAGGCGATGGTCATCGGGTTGTCCACGGAGTTGCCGGTTCAGGAAAAACACTAATACTGGCCTACAGGGCACAGTATTTAGCTGAAACCACTAAAAAGCCTGTACTGGTACTTTGCTTTAACGTGTCGCTGGCAGCCCACATCAAAAATATGATTGAGGTCCGAAAAGAGCACAGTGGCCCACCAGTTCTAGTTCGTCATTTTCATGGTTGGTGTAGTGATTTACTCAAAGCTTATCGAGTAGGTTTACCTAACCGTCAGCAATATAGTGGCAGTAAGTATATTGAGCAGCTGGTCAAACGAGTTATTAATGCTGTTAGTGAAGGGAAAATTCCTTCTGGTCTCTATGGTGCTGTCATGATTGATGAGGGGCATGATTTTGAGGCTAGCTGGTTTGAGTTAGTCACTAAGATGGTGACCCCGGAAACCAACTCACTACTGGTGCTGTACGATGATGCTCAAAATTTGTACGGTAAACGTCAAAAACGGCAATTTAGCTTTAAGAGTGTAGGCATTCAAGCCCGAGGGCGTACAACCGTCTTAAGGATTAACTACCGGAACCCGGTTGAGGTATTGAACCTAGCCTGTGTATTTGTCGAGGAAGCAATAGAACCAACAGCCACTGCTCAGAATGAGCACCCAAAGCTTACACCTGAAACCGCTGGCAGAAGCGGTGCAGTGCCAGAGCTAGTAATGCTGCCAAGCTTTGGGCGAGAGGCAGTTTATCTGGCCGAACGTGTGGAGCAGTTTTATGAAAAGGGCATTCCCTGGAGTCAGATTGCAATTGTGTATCGAACTAAGTTCATGGGTGAGGTGCTGAACCGGCAGCTAACTCAAGCTGGAATTCCTGTTGAGTGGATAAGCAAGAATAGTAATAGCCGTTTCTATAACCCTAATGCTCAGAGCGTCAAACTGCTCACCATGCATTCAAGTAAGGGGCTTGAGTTTGAAGCTGTCTGTATCCCAGGTATTGGATACCTACCCAACTCGCACGGCGATAAAGAATCAGAGATGCGGCTATTTTATGTAGCTATGACACGGGCAACTGACCGACTTCTGCTTACAGCCCATCAACCATCTGAATATGTAGAGAGACTACGAGCAGGGCTACAAGCGACAGCTTAGTGTCTTAAAATTTTTGAGTTAGCACTTATTGAAGTACGAGTTTATCTCTCTTGAAGCCCTTGAAGATGGTCATCATCTATTTGCAAGAGCTAATCATTTATTTCCCTACTGCCAATAGTTATGTACATTGTCATTCTTTAAAGAGACTCAAGGCAAATATTGTGGCCAGAAAAGTAGGGAATCCTTTAGCAGAAATCAATTGAATAAATCAAATCTCAGGATTTCCTCACAGTAATCTCATGGATAGATAAAGTTGTGGTACATTTGTATTGCACTTGAGCCAATCTGGTGAGTGTCCTACCGACTCAGCTAACCATACTTTTACAGACGATAGAATGGAAAACTTTATTGCGGCAGGATTTCAGGGCTTTTGGTCCTCAGAGTCTGAATGTACTTTTAGTAATACAGAATTTATAGCTGCTTTCAACATTGAGCTACCTCTAGAAGGCAAACTGTCTGCCAATGATTTTGTTGCGCAGTTAGACAAAACCCTAAACAGAAGCGATTATTGGTATGACTATGTTTTAATACGTGATAACGAACTTTGGACATTAGGTAGGTATTTCAAAGCGTTACAGAAATTACTTCAAGGTCTTATTGCCTTACTACAAGGTCTTATTTCTAAGGTCACAGGAAAAGCAATTGTGATTCATATTGGTATTGGTGTACAGAACAATTACTTCATTAAGTCTGCTAGTGATATTTCCTCTTCAACAGCTTCTATCAGTGGAGATATGGAAAACTCTGATGTGATCATCGGTGATTCCAATAACCAGATGAAATAATTGAATTTAGTCTATCTGATGTAGCAAAGAGATTCATCGAATCATCGTTTTCTTTCTATAAGCGCAGGACCAAGCGATAAAGCAAGCTAGGTCTTGTATGAAAGCTTAGGATGGCTATCCCCCAACCAATTTGGGGCCAGAATTACAAGGAAGCGTTTCACAATCTGTACAGTGCTTTGGTCTACGATATTTTAGATATCGCGGCTTTTTAGGAGCGCAATTTCAGACTGACTAGTTACTGTTTAGTTTTGTACCTGTTGAGTGATCGCAAAGGAAAGCAAAATGGCCGTTGTCGTGAGTATGGTGGACAAACATTAACGCTTGCGGGTGATAGGTCAAGGTTGACAATCTGAAAAGTGGTCTATGGGTGGGAAATCTAAAAGTACCGCATCCCTGATATTTCATGGTTTCCCCACAGATTTTTGAATGGCCACACCCACAGATTGACGAGGACTGGAATAGTGGCCAACAGCAGTGGAGAGAGATCACTTACCTAGCCTACAAAGAACTTAAAGCCGCTGTTCCTTTACGCTGTGAGGTGAAGAATGCTTTTATGCAAGCTGAACCCGTTGATATTTTGCCAGATGGAGATGGGCTGTATGTTTGCTGCAAACATGAAAACGGCTTTTACTTTGCCCGACTGATGCCAGGAGAGGATTGGTGGAAGCGCGACTATGTGCCACTGCCTGAAACCGCCCCTCTTTTCTAGCCAGTACATAATATTCCAAACGTTGCCCTGACTACTTATCTACTAGAAAACCTCTGTATACCAATACCTGGGTGAATTATTTGAGGATAGGCCATCAGAGTAGATGGTCATAGGTTGGGCAGGCTCGCCCTCTACTCCTGATAGTATTGACTAACCTGGTCAACCTGACCGACCTATAGTCACAGAAAGCTGAGCAGTTAAGAGGATTCTGGCGCAGGGATGAACCCTGTGCACAAGTTCTTATCAGGTACCAAATTAGTGCAACTTTAGTGCAGGCCTTAAAAAATACTGCTGAAACCCTTTTCATTAAAGGGTTTCAGAATTAGTAGAGTTCGTATTTCATGAGCTGACATAATAAAGATCCGTTGTACACAGGCGTGCGCGAGGCAGACTTCAGCCGAATATTGCCTGCGAGTGCTTTATTTCCACTGAGTACGTAGGCTGTCCATCCTTTAAATCTCTGCTTCAGTACGTCACCCAGTAGTTTGTAAAAGACGCCTAGGTCCGTATCTTTTCCAAGCCGTTCGCCATAGGGTGGATTGCACATCAGGATGCCGCTATCTGCTGGCGCTTCCACATCAGCCAGTTCACATTGCTTGAGGCTCACTAAGTGCTCAATGCCACATTTTCGGGCATTACTCCCCGCCTGAATAAGCACATTCGGATCGCGATCACTTCCCCCAATAAAAGCACTCAGTTCACTTTTTTGTGAATCCTCAGCATCCGCAATCAAATCTTCCCAAAGATCATCATCATAGTTTTGCCAGGTTTCAAAGCCAAACTTCTCACGGAAAAGACCTGGCGCAATGTTCAGTGCTCGCAATCCGGCCTCTAACGGCAGTGTCCCCGAACCACACAGCGGATCGAAAAAAGCGACCCCCGGCTTCCAGTCTGTCATGGTGATCAAAGCTGACGCCAACGACTCCTTTAAAGGGGCAGATCCCACCGCAGGCCGATAGCCCCGTCGATGTAAACTATCGCCCGAACTATCCAAGCTCACCGTGGCCTTGTCATGGCGCAAATGCACATTAATCCGCAGGTCTGGATTGTGCGTATCCACATCCGAGCGCTCCCCAAACTGTTGGGTTTGCTGATGCACAATGGCATTCTTTACCTGTAAGGACGTGAAGTGGGTGTGATTCAGCTCCTCAGTTTTGCCCGTAGCTGTGACAGCTAAGGTTTGCTCAGGCGTTAGGTACTGGCTCCAATCGATGCGCTGGATGCCTGTAAAGAGTTCTTCGCCAGTGGCACACTCAAACTTATTGAGCCGCATTAAAATTCTGAACGGTAGCCTAGCCCATAGGTTCACTTTGTAGAGCAAGGCAAGGTCACCCTTAAAGGAGGCTCCACAAAAGCCCGGCCTAACTGCCTTTGCCCCAAGCTGCTCAAGTTCCTCTACCAATAGCGGCTCTAGCCCTTTGGCAACGGTTGCGAAGTACTGATTCATACATGGGCAGGGGTTTATAGTGCAGGGGGCTTACAGTTACACGGCGAGCTGTGACTAATTTGAAAACGAGCTTTCCTAAGGATGCGAGCCCCTTTAATCAGCCAGCCAATCTAATAATAGAGAGGCGACTACGCCCGGATGCTCCAAATGGGGGAGCACACCAGTATCTGATATTACCTGAAATCGCTGCACGGCCTTAGGGTTAAGCGCGGCTAGTTTTTTCCCTGTGCTCACAGGAGTAAACTGTGCTTGTTCGCCCCACACCATAGCGGTAGGTGTTGTTAACTTGCTGAGGTAAGGGGCCAAATCAAAGTACAGATCACCTTTGAGAAAGGAAAGGGCTGCATACTCTGCATTGGGTTGCTGAGCGCTGGTGAGGTAGGCTGCGATGGTTTCGGGTGATAGGCGATCGCGCTTAGCAAACAAAAAATTCTCTAAAAAGTTGCGCACAGCAATTTCATTCGTGGCCCCCAGGGCATAAATGGCTTTATCTAAAAACGGTACATTGATAATGGGTTCAGGAATGCGCCTACCCGCGCCTGAACCAAAGTCTTTAAAGCCTGCCGGGCAAGTCAAGAATAATTTTCTAAATAGATCAGGTCTCTCCGCAGATAGTCGAGTGACTAACCCTGCGGTAAAAGAACTAGCTACGGCTATGACAGGTTCAGTCGATATCTGCCTCACAAAGTCCTCAATATTATTGAGATAGTCTTGGGCTGTGTAACGGCGCTTAGGATGAGCCGATGCTCCCCAACCCACTAAGTCAGGTGCGATCACCGTATACCCTCTTGATAAAACGGCATACACCTTAGACCATTCATAAGCCGAGGCTCCGCCACCGAAGTTGTGGAAGAACATGATAATTGGTCGTGAATGGGCAGCGGGCGTGAGCGTTTCTTGTCTTTCTAACTTTTGAGATGAATGGATGGGGGTGTAGTAAGCCACGTGCCCTAGTTGGGTTGGCACCGATCGTTGCTCAAATCCTGGGGGCTGATAGTTCAGCATGCCTGTGCGCATTGCGATCGCCTAGTGGTAACTACGTTACCCATTGTAGACACGCTTTGTTACCGCCATATTGCATCCGAAAAGATACGGGGAAACATCAACATATTCTTCCCTAAAATGCTCGGATTGTTCTTTTATTGGTGCGTATGTTTTGAGGCGAGGCATACCGCTGAAACGAATACTCTCTTTGAATTGTTGTCTCAGTGTTGTGATCGTTTGAAGTAGCTAGAGCGTTGGATTACTGCTATTTCCTCTGAGTGATTATACGGAAATTGGCATGTTTAGTTCTCTTTTTATCACAAAAAACAGCTATCTAGTGATTGTTATCAAGTTTGTTTGTTTTGCGTAATATCGTGGGAATAATTTCACTTGATAGTTCAAGTTGGTGCTGAAGTGCTTGCTCGCATGAGTCAAGCTTTTTCGCTAAGTTCTATCTTTTGATTGTTTGATTGGGTAAGCGGTCTTCGGCTGACCGATGACTGAATCCTGACCGTCATGGGTCCGTGACTGACGTGTTTAAGCGCAAGGCTTCGAGATACCTTGAAGCCTCTGTGATTCACTTGTCTGTTGATGAATCTTTGTTGGAGGCTTCTTTCTCACGTCCCTGGTGTTTCTTCCGCTTCATTGCTTTTAGTCCATCCTTTTGCATTCTATATAACACTTATGACCAGTAACCTATATCGAAAAGCTTTTGCCAGTGCGGCCCTAGCTGTTTCTATGCTATTGACCAGCTTTGTCAGTGGTACACTTGCTAGTAATGGTAATCGCGTTCATGGCCTTACTGGTCGCGACCTGCTTAATGGTCGGGTTAGTATGGCAACCACTGATGAGGCGTCTAATCAAGGGATTACGGCTTCTCAATTGGGCCTGACTCCTTCTGAACCTTCGCCCGCTTTTAGCCGTGTTGTTCATGCCTCAGCGATAGGTCCAGCAACTGGCACTGTGTCTTCTGAGGGCGTGATGCCTAAGCCGCCCAGTGTAGTTGATGAGATGCTTGCTCAACAGGATGTGGTGGCTCAGCAAAGTAGTGATGTTGCCCAAGATGTTTTTTCGCCTGTTGATGATACGTTTGCTCCATTAAGTGATGATGAGCTACGTAACCTTCTGTTAATTGATCCTAACTTTGTTCCTGGTGCTCCGGGTTCTTCTCCGGCATCGGGCTTTGGGGTGCCTTCTGCTTATGGTGCAGATTGGGGTGATGCTTTTGTCGGTCTCTCAGGTGTTACCTCCGGCCGTAATGATACTAAGTGGGATGGCTCTTTCTCAACAGGTATTGGATTTGGTGATGCTATCGAGAATGTTGGTGTAGAAGTCAGTGTTGGTATTATCAGCCTTGATGGTTTTGCAGACGACGGTACCGTAGGTGTCAAACTCCATAAAGTGATTCCCCAAGCAGACAATTTGGCAGTTGCTTTAGGGTGGTCGAACGCTATTAAATGGGGCGATGCGAGTAATGCCGAAGATACTTTCTATGGTGTAGTGACGAAGCGATTTAATTTACGACCTAACGAGGTGAATAAGCTGCCTTTGACGGCTTCTTTGGGTGTGGGAACAGGTGCTTTTCGTTCTAAAGGAGCGATCGCTGTTGGTGATAATACACCTAATGTCTTTGGTAGCTTAGGTTTGCGTGTTATTCCTGAGCTATCTGTGGTCTCAGGTTGGACTGGCAGTGCATTAGGCCTTGGTGTTTCGGCTGCGCCTTTTGATTTCCCGTTAGTCTTTACGGCTGGTGTTACTGATGTGACAGATAATACCTCGAATGGTCCACGCTTCACCGCCTCAATGGGTTATAGCTTCAGTTTCTAGGTCGTAATTACATCAGGTATTAAACAACAGGTTTTTCTTATGAAATTTATGATTAAATTGCCCATGCTGGCATTACTGTGCTTTACAGCGATAGAAATTGCATTGCCCAGTCAAGCGTTGGCAGGTTCTCAGGGTGTCACTCCGACAGGAGACTCTAGTGAGGTTGGTGCAGGTGATAATTTTGCACCTGTCGGGTCGGGAGACTTGGTGCCTTCTGCTAATGCGACTGTTGATACGATAGAGGCCAGTCCTGATATCGCTGCTGAAATTGTTGCTGTTGTCACAAGTGCTGCAACAACTCTAGAAGTAGCTATTTCTCAAGGTCAGAGTATTACTGTCCCTAGTGTAATACCGGGTCAACCTGATTTGCCGTTATCGGAGAGTGCCGCAGCGACAGTTGTGGCAGCGCTTACGACGCCTCCTGGCACCGATGCTGGTATTGATGCTGCCATAGCTTTAGCTGAACAGATTTCGGCAGAAGCCAACATAGTCGATAGCAGTGTAAGTATTGATGTAACTACCTTAGCAGCTGCGGTGTCAGCGTTAGCAGCTGATCCCGCTAATTTACCGGATGCGATAGAAGCGATCAATGCTCTGATTAACTCTCTCTCTCGTGCGGAAATGGAGGCGCTTGCTAAGTCAGCTTCCTTTGCCGCTATTTCAGAAGTATTAGAAGGTGCGAACGCAGTAATACCAGACATTACATAAGTCTTTACTGCGGGTGAGCAGTGACCCAGAAAGGTTATCTAATAATGTTCTGGTTACCCTAAAGCTATCAGTTTGCTGAGCTACGCGTGAGTCCTATTGGATTAAATTGATCGTAGCTGAAATCTGTGCTTTGAACAAAAAATAGGGCTGATGTCTCAATAGACATCAGCCCTATTTTTTGCGCGTAGAGTTTGTTGCTTATGGCAGGATTGAGTATATCAAGTTTGTTGGGTTAGTCAATACCCTTGGGCATAATTGATACATCGGGTTGTCTGAGTGAAACAATTGCTGTAGATTCTATATTTTTCAGCTGCTGCTTACGAGGGTGATTGGACAGGATAATGACAAAACATTTTCTCATGCATGCATTGATCAAATTTCCTCTGCTCGTTCTTGTTAATTTTCTATCGCTGGCTGTTGTTTCTCCTGCTCATTCTCTTGCCGAAACGCCTAACTGGTCAAAGACTCCTGGTTCAATGACACGCTTCCAGTCGGTCGCTGTTAATGTTGGTGATCCCCTGCCGTTAGACCGTCGCAACATAGTCGATGACTCAATCGTGGCAGCCCGTATTCGTGCAGATCTTTGGATGTCATTACGTGGCATTCAATCGGAGCAACAAGTCGCTTCTATCGGTGGGAGAGTTTTATCGATATCTTCGGTGCAGGTTGCTACAATACTGACTGCTGTTTCGGCAGATGAGACCACTTCTGAGGGAGCACTGTCAGCACTGCAACAACAGCTCTCTTCAGAAATTGAGGATATAGAGATTGAAGTCTCTTTATTGGAGCCTTCGGTCGATAACCTGGCTGCTGCGGTTTCTTCTGTGAATGAGCTAATTGTAAGCCTGAATAGTGCCCAATTAGCGGTGGTGATAGAGTCTCCAACCTTTATAGCATTGTTACGCACATTGGGTGCAGCTAATAAATCTTTAGAAGAACCTTTTGTAGAGATGACTTCTTCTGAAAATGATGAAGTCAGGATTCCTCAACTGAGGCTAATGTAATGGCTTGTCGAAGGTCTTGTATTGCATGCTTTGTGTTTGTGGTATAGCCTTGAAAACCAACAGCTCATGTCATATGACATGAGCTGTTCGAGTATTATGAGGTTTTCCACAGATGGAGATTGTAACGTTTACAAGACCCTTATTCTGTTGTTGAGATACCTACTTCTCTAACTTCTACCAATGGATAGCAGGGAATAGATTTTGGACCACAAATCCCAGAGACGCTTCCTTGTGCCTCGATGGTTTGTCCAACGTAGCTATCTAATGGCTTGCCTTTTAGGTATACTCGTCCAATGCCAGGGCTATCGATGTAGTATCCGCCAGGTGCGGGGGTTAGTTCACTATCGTTGGTTTGATAGGCATACTTGGCTTTGAGCGTGCCTTCTACGGTGACGATGGGTGCGACGGTTGCCCGGTAGAGCTTGTGGAGTTGCCAGATGGTGAGTGTTGTGGCTGCTGATCCTAGGAGGAAAAAAACGGTGGCTACGCTCCATAGCGTGATCTGCGATCGCTCTTTTTTGTTGCGGCGAGTGAATTGGGGCTGTCCTGATGTGGACTGAGAAATGTTTGAAGACACCACGTTAAAAACTTCCTCCTTATTGGCAAGAGATGTGTAAGAGATTTGAGGGGCTAATGATGGTTTGAATGGGTGACCAAGATTTTTTGATGATTCCTACATTGATTGAGCCCGAATTCGCTCCTTCACTATCGTTATTCTGAGCGTTATTTTGAGACGGAGATGCAGATTAGTGTGGAAGGTATCCCTGACCGTTAATGCCCTGACCGTTGATGGCTTGGAACAGCACGGTGGTAGATGCCCCTGATACGTGTTGTATGGGTTGGTACTTGTACTTGGTATACTGGTAGGTGTTGTTAATGCCCTGACCGTTCATGCTCAAAGCAGCACGGTGGTAGATGCCCCTGATACGTTTGGTTGGTTTGGTAGATTTGCTTGTAGATGTACTGTAGCGATTTGGGTCGTGGATTTTCTAGTAGCGATCACCCGCTTTTATCTACTGGCCTGCTGTTGTCATATTGGGGGTGTGAAGAGAAAGATAGAAGTTGTCGCCTCTGATTAAGGGTGGCCCTTATACCGCAAGCGATCGCCAGTTCATCACATTTCTTCGCAACTTGATGGATCCCCGTAACCTCCCTGTGACAGTGACTGCCTGTGGATGGTTATCAGGAAATACAATGTAGACTTTTTCAACCTGTTAGGTGGTGGGTGTGAGTGCTTTATGGTGTGAGTGCTTTATACAGCGCCCAAATGGCCATGGGTCTGAGGTAATGGCACGCTCGGAAGGTGCCGACGGCGGTAATGGCTTCCGGTGTGCGAAACTGCAATCCGTATTGATAAATCTGTTGCACCACTGCTTCGGTAATTTCCATGGCTTCTGCTTGCTTTCCTGCATGGGCAAAAAAGGCAGCTAGGCCAAAGTTGATGCCGGTCCAGACTTCTAGCTGGTGGGTGTCGTCAGGATTTTGTGGTGAGCCATCGGGTCGTACGCCGTTGGCACAGCCGACTTTTAGGCCAAGTTCAGAGGCGCTGAACGAGCCGGTTTGTGCTCCTTCAAATTTTTGGTTTTGGGGGCCTAGTTTTGCAGTGTATTGATTGAATTTGACAAAGCAGGCCTCGTAAATGGCGGTGAGGGTGGGTTCTACATATTCTTCGTCAACAACGTCTGGTAAGCCCATGGTCGAGGTGCAGAATTGGCCGCAAAGCTGGTCGGCCATGACGACATCAGAGCCGCTGCCGGTGTCGAGGCGGTAGTAGCTCCCGTTCCAGAGCTGCTTTTGGTAGGCGGCGCGACCATGTTTCCACCAGCGGCGGTATTGGGACAGCAGGATGACAATATTGCCGGGGGCTTTTTTGTGCTTTTGGAGGAGTTCACCCATGGCGATCGCAGCACTAAGCGCCCCAATCCATAGCCCGCCGCAATAGGCACTAATGCCCTGCAAGCGCCAATCGTCAAAGGTTTGATCCGGTGCGCCGCTGTTTTCGATCAGGCCATCGCCATCGGTATCAAATAGCTTGGTGTAGCCTAAGGTTTCTACAACGGCAGGCCAGCAGGCTTCTAAGAAGTCAATGTCGCTGCTGCCGGTCGCTTCGAAGGCCCTGTACACTTGCAGTACAAAGTCGCTGGAGAGATCTTTCCACTGGTTACAGTCTTGGTAGCTGGTGTAGTTTGTGGCGACCCACGGATTTTCATTCGGTGCACCGAGGTCATGGGGGGTAGCGCCTTTGAGCTTGCGCGGGGCCATGTAGTTTTCTTCACCACCGTCTTCTTTGGCAATGGTGTAGTAATAGCCAATGATGCGTGGCTTAGGATCTTCGGTCGGAATTGCTCTTGCAAAGGCGCGGAGAATAGATTTCTCTAACTCGGGCCACAGCATGAGTGTTGAGAATCCGCCGTATAGTCTTACATCTAGGCTTTCGTACCAGCGGTAGTCAATGCATTCGAGTACCCCAAATTGACCCACCGGATCCTCTTTGCTGGCTGCTGACCACAGTGTGCCGCCACTGGCGAGATCATAGAGTTCATTGAACAACGCCATTTTGAACCAGTTGGGTAGGTCAGTTCTATCGAGGATGGGTTGTTGCCATGCCTGGATGGCTTTTTGCCAGGTGGCGTAGTTGTTGATGGCTGTTTTTGCGAGCGCCCACGCATTCCGCCCTCCCCGATCAAAAAAGTCGGTATAGCGACGGTAGGCTCGCTTGCCTGTGGCAAATTCAGTGACCGGTAGATCCCAACTTAGAGCAAAGGGAATTTCTTGGGTTTCTCCAGGGGCGAGGGTGAAGCGGAGGGCGATCGCGCCGCCAATTTGCTGGCCAATGCTGGTGCTTGCATCTTCCACATTGGTTAATCGTCCGTCTTTGGCAAAGCTATCCCACAGGTCGCTGCCATCCCCATCGGGTTGCCAGTGGGTGTGGTAAGTGACTTCCGCATTTGGGTGATACGCCGCCACTGCAAACTGGCCGTCCCCTTCATCGGGTTCACCGCCCCATTCCCCATCCATGACAAAGCCAGCGGCTCCGTAACGCTTACTGTCATCGTCTTTTGGAGTGGTATCCTCGCAGACAAGTTTGTTGTAGTGCCCCAAACTTTCTCTAAGCCGAGGCACATAGTCATAAAAAGGACTGCCATCTTCCCGCTGTTGAATCTCAGGAGAGTTTTCGCTGTTGGTGAACCAGCCCACCATGCTTTGCCAGCTCAACATAATGCTGATAGTCAGCGGCTGTTCTGTTGGATTATGCGCAGTCCATATAAAGGTGGCAACGGGATAGCTGCTTTCTTTATAGTTATCGGCCCAAATGGGTGTGAGCTGTTCGCATGTGAGCTGAGCGGTGAAAACATTTTCGTAGGTATACCAGCTGCGGGGATAGAGCGCGTGGTATGTGCCGGTATGTTTCTTCTCGCCAGATTCTAGATACTCAGAAGCTGGATACCATTGCCATTTGCTTAGTGAGCTGTCTGGGTGAGAACTGTCAGGCTGATCGGTTGCCATGGCATAGGCTGTACTGTCACCATTTGCTGACTGCTCAAACACACTAAACTGACAGCCAGGAAAGTGATCAAAAATATGCTCGCCACCATCCAAGTGCCACAGGTTAAACGATCCGCTCGGTGAGCGGCCAATGCAGCCTGCGCCAAAGCCCCCCAACGGAGCCCCATGGTTTGGCCCATCATCTAAATTGCTGGCGTAGCGAACAACGTACGGTGTGTCCCACCCTTTCCCAATGGGCCACTGCCAAGCACACTCCGGAATGTCTGGAGCAACAGAGGGGTTTGCGCTTGTGGATTGGCTCATCAGGCTCATCAAAGGAACTCCGCAGTTTGGACCACCCCGGATTATCCTATGCTTTGTCCACCTATCCAACTTACCTGCCAAACACCCGCCAGCGTGTGTATCAAAACGTGCGACCGGCTTCCGTTAAATCGTCTAACATTGAAGGCTAAGCCTTGTAAACTTTGCCGCCCTCGTTTCATATCCAATGAATAAGAAGTTTGATATTCAAGCCCCGTTTGAGCCCGCGGGTGATCAGCCCCAAGCAATTAAGCAGCTCGTTAAGAACATCAAGAAAGGCCAGGAATATCAAACGCTACTAGGGGCGACGGGAACCGGTAAAACCCACACCATTGCTCGAACGATCGATAAAGTCGGCAAGCCTACGCTGGTGCTGGCCCACAATAAAACGCTAGCGGCCCAGCTTTGTAACGAGCTACGCGAATTTTTCCCCAACAATTCGGTGGAATATTTTATTAGTTACTACGACTATTACCAGCCGGAAGCCTACATCCCCACTACTGATACGTATATCGCTAAAACGTCTGCGATTAATGACGAAATCGATATGCTCAGGCATTCTGCCACTCGCTCCCTCTTCGAGCGTAAAGATGTGATCGTTGTTGCCTCGATTAGCTGCATTTATGGCCTGGGGATTCCGTCGGAGTATCTCAATGCCTCTATTCCCTTACGAGTCGGTGCTGAGACTAACCAACGTCAGGTACTGCGGGATTTGGCCTCGGTTCAATACACCCGCAATGATCTTGAAATGGGGCGTGGCCGCTTTCGTGTGAAAGGGGATGTGCTTGAAATTGGCCCGGCCTACGAAGATCGCGTGATTCGAGTAGAATTCTTTGGCGATGAAATTGATGCCATTCGCTATATTGATCCGGTGACAGGTGCCACATTGCAGAGTATGGATGCCCTGAATGTGTATCCTGCCCGTCACTTTGTGACCCCTGACGATAAGCTCGCAGCCGCTTGCCAAGGCATTCGTGCTGAGCTGAAAGAACAGCTTGAATATTTAGAAAGCAATGGCAAACTCTTAGAAGCCCAACGCCTGGAGCAGCGCACCCGCTACGACTTAGAAATGCTCGAAGAAGTTGGCTACTGCCAGGGCGTGGAAAACTACACGCGTCATTTGGCGGGTCGCCTGCCCGGTGCGCCGCCCGAGTGTTTGCTTGACTATTTTCCCCATGATGACTGGTTGTTAGCAGTTGATGAATCCCACGTGACGGTGCCGCAAATTCGAGCGATGTACAATGGCGATCAGGCTCGGAAAAGAGTGCTAATTGAGCATGGCTTCCGTCTGCCCAGTGCCGCTGATAATCGTCCTTTAAAAGCCGAAGAATTCTGGAATAAGGCTAACCAGTGCATTTTCGTTTCGGCGACGCCCGGTGACTGGGAGCTAAAGCTGTCTGAAGACCATGTGGTGGATCAAATCATTCGTCCGACAGGGGTGTTAGATCCTGAGATTTTGGTGCGTCCTTCGGATGGACAAGTGGACGATCTGTTGGGAGAGATTCGAGTCCGTGCGGCGAAAGAAGAGCGCACGCTAGTCACAACACTGACCAAACGCATGGCCGAAGACCTAACGGACTACCTCAATGAGCATGGGATCCGGGTGCGCTATCTCCATTCGGAGATTCACTCGATTGAGCGCATTGAGATTATTCAAGATTTGCGCAATGGTGCCTTTGATGTGTTGATTGGGGTCAACCTTTTGAGAGAAGGACTAGACTTGCCGGAGGTCTCTTTGGTGGCTATTCTTGATGCGGATAAAGAAGGCTTTTTGCGGGCGCAGCGATCGCTTATTCAAACCATTGGCCGCGCTGCCCGACATGTGGAGGGCACAGCTATTCTCTATGCTGACAACATGACGGATAGTATGGCCCAGGCGATTGAAGAAACTGAACGACGCCGAGGGATTCAGTCTGCTTACAACGAAAAGCATGGCATCACGCCGACTGCCTTGGTGCGCCGTCAGTCTAATTCTATTCTCTCTTTCTTGGATGTTTCTCGCAGGCTCAACAATGAAGAGCTAGAGCAGGCGTATGACAATCTTTATGATTTAGCGTTAGAAGATATTCCAGCACTCATTGGTCAGCTGGAAACCAAGATGAAAGAAGCCGCTAAAAAGCTAGAGTTTGAGGAGGCTAGTACGTACCGGGATCGGATTAAGCGGTTGCGCGATCGCCTCCTTGGCAAAGACAAAGCACCCTTCAAACAAGTTCAGGAGCAAGAGCGGAGTCGTTAGATCGTAGTTTTCGGCTTCCAGAGAACTTATGGATACGGCTAATGGATACAGCTAAAGCCTGTCAAAAGGAATGAATCCTACAAGAAAGTTCTTAAACTAGTGCACCGTCAAGGCTTAATTTTAGGGTAAATGGAGGTCAGTTTACAGCGAGCATCCTCGACTTTCATTTGCCAATCAACGCCCCGTTGAGTGTTGTTGATATCGGTTGACCAGGCGGAGATTTCAGCCCGCAGCGTTTCGATGTCACCAAAGCGTCTACCGTCAACGCACTGACGTGTCATGGCGCTCAGTTCGTTCTCTGCGACATTGAGCCAACTGCCATGCTTTGGGGTGTGGCAGAACTCAATACGTCGCACGAGCTGGCGGGCGCGTTCTGGCTCAAAGGTCTCATAAAAAGCGCCTATGGTGTGGGTATTGAGATTGTCAGACGTGAGAATCACCCGGTCACAATCGGCGTAGCGTCCCTCCATTAAAAGCGCGACTTCCGTGGCCCAATCGGTTTTGGTGCGCCGCTCCCGCACCGTTGCTTGCCGCCAACTGGCTAAGGGTTCACAGAACATAAAGATACAGGCAGTACCCGCCCGCTCGTACTCATAATCGACGCGCTTAGGGTGGGTGGCCGTTGCCTCGATGGGTGGGGTGATTTCTTTGTGCAGTTGTACCGGCTGTTCATCCATACAAATCACCGGACAAGTTGGGTCGTAAGGCCGAGCATAGACATCAAGCACGGTTTCCATATGGGCAACGAACTCGCCATCTGCGTCTGGCGGAATCACCCAGTACTCTATCTTGCGATGGGTCATACCGTTTTTTTAAGCGTCTGGCGCACTGTTTCATGACTGACTGATTCTACGATGCTCAGTTCGACCACTTTACGGGCGAGCAACCGCAACGACCAGTTGGCATAGCCGTTGGGCGGTGCGCCTAACCGCAACGCGATCACTTGAGCTTCCTGCGCCCCATCCAGTAATTTTGGAGTCGGTGAACTCGCACGCTTGACACCATTGAGCGTTACCTCAAATCCTTGTTTTACTAGACGCTTTCGGATATTCTCAACGGTTTTAGTCCGGCAGCAGAACGCCTCGGCGATGTGCGCATCTGTCCAGTTTGAACCATTGGCATCTGCCTTCATCAGAATTTGAGCTCGCCGAACTTTCTGGCTACTACCCTTTAGCTTTTTGACCACTGCTCGCAGTTGGTCTCGCTCATCTTCGCTCAGACGGACAATGTACTTTTTCGGCATAGAGGTGGCTGTTTCTCTATCCGACTCGCCAATCTACAACATTGTTGCCTTCCCTAATTTTTAGCCTTGACGATGCACTAGTCGGTTAACTCTAGAGTCGGGCAACCCCACCGCCAGTGCATATCGCTTCCCTCCATATCTGAAACGAAGCCTAAGCCGACCATGATGATTTTCAATGCTGACCCAGCCCGGCTCAACACTCTTGTTCGTACCTGAAGCACTCGAAACAGAGGCAAATACTCTACCCATCTTTCTACCTACCTGGCTACTTACCTGGAATACAGTCCGTACCCAATAGGTAGCTAAAAACCCCTAAACTCGTCCAACAGTCTTAACCCTTATTGATAATTACAAAGAGCTGAAAGCGTTGATGTAAAAGCTGTAAAGCCTACGGGTGCTGGGATTTAGCTAAATCGGGATGGCGGGATTCGAACCCACGGCCCCCTCGTCCCGAACGAGGTGCGCTACCAAACTGCGCTACATCCCGGTGATTTCCCTAGACCATAGTGCATAGCCCGGAGAAAATGCTTACTAAGAGTATCACAAGCTAAAAAAGGTGAACAACCTCTTAATACAGTCCGCAATTTGAGCCTGCCTTTATGGATTCCTTATCCCGATAATCAGCGCGTGGATTGAAGGACTTAGCTAAATAGAGCATATCAACTAGGGTTGGTGGGAACGCTGACATAGGCGGCTGATAAAGCACTGGTAAAGTCAGTGGCGGCATCGCTGGTATTTTGGCAGCATCCCTCGGTACACTGACCCGGTGTGGCACTTGCAAGCTCTGGCCTTCGGTCTACGTGCTGCTTTTGACCCATTGGCACTTTTTATACTTCACTCTTGCAATTACGATCATGGCTTCAGTTTCTCCATCTACATTTGTGGGTAAAGGCATCAAATTCGGGACAGATGGCTGGCGGGGGATTATCGCCGCTGACTTTACCTTTGACAGAGTCGGTAGGGTGGCGGCACTGGCAGCCCAAGTACTAGAGAAGGCTTACGGAGACAATGGCAGTAAAACCGTAATCGTGGGCTATGACCGCCGCTTTTTGTCGCCTGATTTTGCACGGTATGCGGCAGAATGTATTGCAGCGGCGGGCTATGAGGTGAAGCTTTCTGAATGTTTTGCACCGACGCCTGCGTTTAGCTGGGCGGCATTTTCACAAAAGGCCCTCGGGGCGATTGTGATTACGGCGAGCCATAACCCGGCGGCGTATAACGGACTCAAGGTGAAGAGTGCCCATGGTGGCTCGGTGCCGCCTGAGGTGACGAAGCAAATTGAGGCTATTTTGGACCAGGATGCGCCGAAGGCGGAGAATCCGGGAAGTATTACGGTGTTTGATCCGTGGCCTAGCTATTGCAATGCGTTGCAGTCGATGGTGGATATTGAGGCTATTCGCAAGGCAGTCGATGATGGCAAGCTGACGGTGTTTTCTGAAGTGATGCATGGGTCGGCATCCACTGGGGTGGAGCGGTTGCTGGAGCGGCCTGTGAATGAAATTAATAGTGAGGCGGATCCACTATTTGAAGGCGGGGCTCCGGAGCCGTTGGCGAAGTATATTCCGAAGCTGTTTAAGGCGATTGAGAATAAGACGAATGATGGCCTGACGGTGGGTTTGATCTTTGATGGGGATAGTGATCGCATTGCAGGTATGGATAGCAAGGCGACTTTCCTCAGCTCTCAAGTGCTCATCCCAATCTTGATGGAGCATCTCACGAAAAGGCGGGGGATGACGGGCGAGGTGGTGAAGACCATCAGTGGCTCTAATCTATTCCCGGCGTTGGCTAAGCTGTATGATTTGCCGCTGCATGAGACGCCGATTGGTTATAAGTACATTGCTGATCGCATGTTGGAAACTGATGTGCTGATTGGCGGTGAGGAGTCTGGTGGGATTGGCTATGGTCACCATATTCCTGAGCGGGATGCGTTGCTCTCAGCTCTGTATTTGTTAGAGGCGGTGGTGCAAAGTGGGAAGGATTTTGGTGAGTTGAACGATTCGCTGCGGGAGCAGGCGGGGTTTAGCTCGGCGTATGACCGGATTGATTTACCGTTGGCGAATATGGAGGTGCGCTCGTTGCTGGTGGAGGCTTTGGCTGAGGGGACGCCGGATGAGGTGGCGGGTCAGAAGGTTGATAATTGTCTGACGATTGATGGGTATAAGTTTAATCTGGCTGATGGTAGCTGGCTGTTGATTCGCTTTAGTGGGACGGAGCCGGTGTTGCGGTTGTATTCTGAGGCGGGGACGCTTGAGCGGGTGCATGAGATTTTGGGTTGGGCTAAGGATTGGGCGAATTCTGTTGGGTAATCCAAGGCTGTTACTGGTTCATAACAGTTACTGGCTGATAAAAGCTACTGATATTACCTCGGCGAACAAACAGACAACGCCTGAAGTAAGTCCCCTTTTGGAAGCTATCCCTTAGGCAGAAGTCGCTGACCCGCTGATATAGCGGGTCATGTGGGAGACAGCTGAGCCCCTTGCAGCAAATATTGAAGCTTGGTGTAGCCACGCCATAGAGTTTTAACGCCAGGGTTTCCGTCTCCCTGGCGAGCGAGAAAGCCGCCCAGTTGGGCAACCCAAATCATCGCTTGTCGTAGGG
>JBCDAG010000080.1:0-21109 GCA_039186165.1 Cyanobacteria bacterium P01_F01_bin.53 | reverse complement strand
TGCCCCCGAAAATCGAGACCTCAGCGTCGTCAAAACCATCCGTAAACCACCCAAGACAATCGACTTTACGCCCTATTTCACAACACTTTCAGCCTCACCTTGACTGAACGCTCATCTTGCTAACTTGCCACCCATCGGTATGCGTGTAAATCGCTTTCGCGCGTTTAAAAAATGGTGGCCAGTTGCCCAGGCGATGGGGCCAATGATGGCCTCATTATCTAAGTCTCCTGAAAAGGGGCTGTTGGGTGCGCGAATGTTCTTTCGGGGCTGGCCCCTAGAAACCTGCATGGTCTCTTACTGGCGATCCTTTGAAGATCTGACGCACTTCGCCCGCAGTAGAGACGATCCTCATTTTGTCGCCTGGCAATCCTTTATGCACAGTGTGGGTGACGACGGCAGCGTCGGTATTTGGCATGAAACCTATCAAGTTAATCCGAATCAATACGAGAGTATTTATGCCAACATGCCTGCCTATGGGCTGGCCTCGGCCACTGAGCATCGACCCCTCTCGTTAAAAACACGCACAGCAACCGACAGAATGGCTACGACCTACTGAAAATAGGCGTTTTCACGGACTATCTTTTGTGCGGAGGCTCCTTCTGTGTTCAGAAGAAAGAACTGAGCTTACATCTTGGGCTTACTCAGGTAAGGCACTCTTGGCCTACCTGGATCCCTTGGGGGGTGTTTTCTATCCTGACGCTGAATGCCTGTTTCGCTATTTTGTTTGGGCAGTGTTTTGCCTAGGCAAGTGGCCAGGGTTGCGTCAGTCTTCGTGCAGTAGAGATAACAATGCAAAAGAGTCGTCGTTGGTTAGTGCGTGCCGCAGTGCTGTGGCCTGTTCCGATAGGTTTTGTGGCTGGCCTGGTGGCGGTATCGCCTGCCGCCCAGGCTCAAGTGGTGCCCACTGCGGAAGGTGCAGGGACGACGGTTGCTCAAGATGGTGACCAGTACGATATCTCTGGGGGAACCCAGGCAGGTGGGAATCTGTTCCACGAGTTTGATGATTTTAGTCTGACGGCCGCTGAAACGGCTAATTTTGCAGGTGACTCGGGTGTCTTTAATATTGTTGGTCAGGTTTCGGCGGCCAATCCCTCCTATATAGACGGGCAGGTGCAGGTAAGCGGCACGGATGCTGACCTGTATTTGATCAATCCGTCTGGCGTGTTCTTCGGCCCTGACGCGCAGTTATCCTTGGGCGGTTCTTTTACGGCGACCACCGCTGATCAGGTCGGTTTTGGCGAGGCCTGGTTGGATGTTTTGTCCGATCAAACTGATTACACCCAGCTAACAGCAGAGCCTTCATCATTTCGGTTTACGGCTGAGGTGCCGAGTGCAGTGATTAACCAGGGCGACTTGGCGGTTGCAGAAGGTGAGTCATTGGTGTTCATGGGTGGCCATGTCCTAAATGACGGAGACTTAGATGCCCCTGGTGGTGAGATTGGGTTGGTTGCTGTAGGCGGTGAAAGTACCGTGCGGTTTGGCATGCCTGGCAGTCTATTGAGCTTGGAAATTGATGAGCAGTCGGTTTCGCCTAATGCAGCGGCTACATTATCTCAGACTGATTTGCCTGCGTTGATTACGGGGAGCCCCAATGCCGCGGCCGCGAGCTTGAATGTGGGGGCTGATGGCGTTGTCCGTATTAGCGGATTCCCTGTCGAGTCTGAGGAGGTTGTGACAACGGGGGAGATTTCGACGCGACCGCTCACAGGCGACGGCGGCACGATTGCCCTGCTGGGTGATTCTATAGATGTGCTTTCCTCGGTGATAGATGCTTCTGGTGAGACTGGCGGTACGGTGCTGGTGGGGAGGGGGCTTCCCGATCAGGAGTCTCTTCCCATGGCGAGAGTCATAATCAGCGATCAGGATTCAGTGATTCGTGCCGATGGGCTCACAGGCGCGGGTGGCAATGTTGTTGTCGGTGCTCGGGGAATTGCGCGTGTATTCGGGACTGTTTCTGCGCAGGGGGCCACGCAAGGTGGATTTATTGAAACCTCCGCTGAGCGGCTGAACCTGTCCGATGTATCGATTGACGCGAGCGGGCAGTCCGAGGGCGGTGGACGCTGGCTGGTTGATCCGGTAGATATTGAAATTGTGAACAGTGTTTCTGATTTCAATGTGTTTAATGAGATTGATCCGAGCTTGATTGCTGCGACCTTAGATAGCGGCGTAGATGTGGAGATCACTACGACGCCTAGTGGGAGTGGTGGCGATATTTTCCTGTCGGATTCGATTGTTCAAACGGGGGCGAGTACGGCTAATCTCACGCTGACAGGACGCCGGTTTAGTACGAATGGTTCAACGATTGATTTTGCCAGTACTGGAGAGCTGACGTTCGGGCTGAATGCGGTGAATCCTGAGCTGAACACCGATTCTAGTTCGATTGAAAATGCGATCGCCGCTATCGGCAATGTCAACGGTGCTCGACGGATTAGCCTGGGAGCTGGTACGTATGACTTTGCCAATACCCTAAATATCAATACGGCTGTTGAGATTGAAGGCGCGAGTAGGGCCACCACCCTTTTGAATGATGCAGGGGGTAATCGCCTCTTTGCGGTGAGCAGCAATGGTGATGTGGGGTTTGCTAATCTCACCTTTAGTGGCTCAGATACGGCGGGCCGGGGCGGCGGTATTAGTAATGTGGGTGGCATGCTCCGCATAGATAACAGCACTTTTGTCGATAACGTTGCAAGTACGGGTGGTGCGATTTCCAATAATACAGGAGGTTCGTTAGCTGTTTCTTCGACTCAGTTTATTGGCAATCAGGCTCAGGGGAGTGGCGGTGCAGTATTTGTCGGTAACGATTCCGTTGGCGAATTTCGCGATGTTTTTTTTCAGAGCAACTCGGCGGGTGATGACGCAGGCGCGCTGTTTGTCAAAGGCTCAAAAGTCTCTGTTTTCGACTCTGTCTTCGCTTCGAATCAGTCTGCAGATGACGGTGGCGCTTTAGGCGTTCAGGGCTCTGACGACGTCACTTTTGACGGTGTATCCTTTGACAATAATGTGAGTCTAAGTTCTGGGGGAGCGATCACTACTTGGGCGGGCTCCACTCTCACGCTGCGCGATACAACACTTGAAGGCAATACCGCCATTTCTTCGGGGGGTGCGATTTTTTCGGTTGATGGCAGTAATCTGCTTCTCTCCGACTCCCAGGTGAATAACAATCAGGTTTTTTCAGGACGCGGGGGCGGCCTACATGTTGAGAATTCTGTTGTGACCCTCAATAGTGATTCTGTTCTCAATGGCAACACTGCCAGTGCGAATGGTGGTGCTCTCAGTTTTCAAAACAGCCTTGCGGTTGTAGAAGATACGTCGTTGTCAAACAATACTGCCGGTGCTGATGGTGGCGGGATTAGTCTTGTCAATGGCTCTACCGCGAGTTTGCGTAATGCGGTGTTTGAAAATAATTCAGCAAGTGACGATGGCGGTGGGCTTTCCCTGGCGCAGAATAGTGAGGTTACCGTTGAGGATACTCAATTCGTCGGTAATAGTGCTGTGAGCGGTGGTGGCCTGCGGGGGGCAGATGCCTCTACCGTGATGGTTGAAGGGGGTAGTTTTACAAACAACAGTGCGGTTGACGGTGAAGGAGGCGCGATCGCGATTGATGCAAGCAAGGCATCCTTGCAATCGGTGGATATCTTTGATAACACAGCGGCGACGAACGGGGGCGGTGTGGCCCAGCGCGCTGGCGCTTTAGTGATTAATGGGAGTGATCTTCGTAGAAATGAGGCAAATGGTAATGGGGGCGCTATTGCGATCACTGAGGCAGCAACGACAACCCTGGAAGGGAGCACATTGTTAATTGACAATGAAGCTGGCAGTCATGGGGGCGGGCTGGCAACGAAGGGGACGGGCAGCCTTGATATTGAAGATGCTTTTTGGAGTGGAAACCAGGCGGCTGACTCGGGTGGTGGCCTGTATCAGGCATCGTCAGGGAACCTGACTATTGAGTCCATGACCTTTCAGGGCAATACGGCAGGCGTAGATGGCGGGGCTTTGAGCCTATACGGTGAAGGGACTGTCACGATTGGTAATGTGACGGTTAATGAGAATCAAGCGCAGCGTAATGGGGGCGGACTGCATGTAACAGATGGCCGTAGTGTGACCCTCGCGAGCGCTGCGGTTTTGGATAATGTGGCCGGTAATGATGGGGGCGGGCTTTATCAATCGGGAAGTAGCGAATTGAAAGGGTCAGTCACAACTGTTGAGGGCAATCGTGCCGGTAATGAAGGCGGTGCGATCACAACCAATACAACGGGCGGTCGTCTGACGCTTAATAATTCCAGCGTTACCGAGAATGCTGCGGTTAATGGTGGTGGTGCGATTGTTGCTCAAGGTGAGACGGCGGTTGATCTCTCTGGCCTTTTGTTTCGTAGCAATGAGGCCGAAATGGGCGAGGGCGGCGCGCTGGCGGTTGGTGATGATGCCAGCTTGAGCGTGGTGAATACGACCTTTGAAACCAACAAGGCGGCGGCTCAAGGTGGTGCGATTTATACCGACTCTACAGGGGCAGTTGAGATTACGTCCGGTACTTTTTTGGGGAATCAGGCTGTGGTGGCTGGGGGTGCGATCGCCCACAATGCCACAGGTGAGACCTTGGTTATCCAGGCGGTTAATTTTGAGGACAACACAACCTCTGAAAAGGGTGGGGCTATCTTTGCGAGTGCAGGCACCCGTACGTCTTTGCGCGGTGCTCAATTTGACAACAACCAGGCAGGGTCCGATGGCGGTGCGCTCTACGGAGAGGGTGAACTGATTGTTGAGAACTCAAGTTTTGAAGGCAATCAGGCTGATGAGAACGGTGGTGCAATCTACTCCATTGGCGATAACACCGTTACTGATAGTACCTTTAATGGAAATGAAGCCGCCAATGGTGGTGGGCTGGCCCTCAATGACAATGCCACCCTAGGGCTGGTTGATACCGTTGTGACCAATAACCGTGCTGTGGCGGCAAACAGCCTTCCCCTAGAGGGCTATGGTGGTGGGCTAGCTGCTGGTGGAAATAGCACAATCAACGTGCGCGGCACCCTAACAACAGATGCCAATGGCGTGGCAACCGCTAGCAGCACCGTTTTTGAAGGTAATACGGCCGTTGAAGATGGGGGCGGTATTTCCACAATGTTCGATGCGCTCTTAGTCGTGGAGGGAAGCCTTTTTCGGGGGAATACGGCGGGTGATGATGGGGGCGGCGTGGCCGTACTTATGGACTCTCACGGCACGATTGTTGATAGTAACTTTGAAAACAACCTGACCAATGATAGAGGTGGTGGCCTCTATAGCAATACCTTTGGTGCCCATGCTGGCGAGAAAATTGTTGTTGAAAACAGCCGGTTTATCAACAACCAATCCAACAACGTGGGCGGTGGTTTTCATTCGGGATTGGGCGGAACTGCGCGAGTGTCCAACAGTGTATTTCAGGGGAACCAAGCGACAGTTAGTGGGGGTGGCCTGGTCGCTGAAGAAGACATCACCATAGATGCGATTGAGGTGATCGATAATACGGCCGGTGACTTCGGTGGCGGTTTTTATCTTGTAGATTCTGCGGCGACGGTTGCAGCCTCTCGTTTTGAAGGGAATCAGGCAACTATTGGTGGCGGTCTCTTTACGGTCGCGACTGACTTGACCCTTTCCGATACCCAGCTAGTCAATAACCAGGCTGCCGATGACGGTGGCGGCCTTCGACTCTCTGCGGGCAGCACGTCTACCATTGAAAACAGTCAGTTCACGGATAACCAGGCCCGCTTTGGGGGTGGTTTAGAACTGAGTGATGGGAGCAGTGCCACCCTGCGGGATAGCTCATTTACTGGCAATGGAGCCGTGCTCTTGGGGGGCGGCGTTCAGGTTGACCTGGACAGTCGCTTTGTGGCACAGGGGGTTACCTTTGAGGGTAATCAGGCTCGCTCTGGCGGTGGTCTTTTAAACCTAGGTGATACCTCGCTGACCAATACAACGTTCAGCGGGAATTTGGCCTCCGGTGTGGGCGGTGCGATTAGCACCTTAAATTCAGCGGCAAAACTGGCCATTAGCAACAGCACAGTGACGCAAAACTCAGCCAGCACGGGCGGTGGTATTGCCGAATCCGATACCCACGCTGCTAGCCTACTTAATACCATTGTGGCAGCTAATAGCAGCTCAAGCGGCACTGCCGTTGATGTTAGCGGTCGTTTTGACGACCAGGGTAATAATCTGATTGGAAATGGTGAGGGCAGTACTGGCTTAACGGTGAGTCTCTTAGTCGGTAGCGCCAATAATCCAGTCGATCCAGGGCTTGCTCCCCTTGCTGATAATGGTGGACCCACCAAAACCCACTTGCTACAGGCCGATAGCTTGGCGGTTAATTCAGGTCGCATGGATGGGAGCCTGCCCGCCATTGACCAGCATGGCGCAGCCCGATTGGTCGGTAGTGCGGTGGATATTGGTGCTGTAGAGCTAGACGCTGCTGGGCTGCTTTCTCAAACTTCTCAAACTTCTCAGCCTATTCAACCTGTCGATGAGATAGATCCCTCCATACTGTCCAACTTAGATCCGACGTTGGCGCCCAGCACCTTTGGGGAGGGCTTTGAGGAAGCGGATGAGTTTAATGGGCCGCTTGCAAATGCTTTTGGCCGTGAGCAAACGGATGACAATGCCGCTGTTCGTCGATTGGAGAGCTTTTTTGGTCGGGGCTTTCAAGACTACTGGGACTTACCCGATAAGGCAGATCTCTCTTTTGATGAAGTGCAGGCCGTATTACGCCGAGCCCAGGAAGAGTACGCGGTTAATTCTGCGGTGGTTTATGCGGTGTTTATGCCTGAAGAGAAGCGTGAAGAGAACAGCACTGATCTGCTGCATCTGGAGCCTGAGCTTGCCGCTGATGATTTGTTGAACTTGGCGGTGGTGATGCCCGAGGGTGAGCTTGTCAGCTACGCACTACCGGTGACCCGTCGGGATGCTGAGCGCCAGGTCAGAATGTTGCGCTCTACGGTGTCAGATCCTGAAGATAGCTTCAGCCATTCGCCCTTGACTCAGCAGTTGTACCAGTGGCTGCTGGCTCCCTTAGAAGAAGACTTAGCCGCCCAGGGCATTCAAAATCTGATGTATGCCCTAGATCGGGGACTGCGGACTGCACCTGTGACAGCGATGAAAGACGATGCTGGTTATTCTTTGGAGCGCTATGGCATTTCTGTGGTGCCCAGTATGGGACTCATGCAAACTGACTTCTCAGAACCTGTGCGCCGTGCCACGGTTGCGATGGGGGTCTCTGAATTTGAGCACGAAGCGCCGCTTCCGGCTGTGCCCATTGAGCTAGCAGTGTTAAAAGATACGGTGCCCGTCTCTCAAACGATTTTGAACGAAGGGACGACGGCGGCCGCCCTAGATGCCGTTAAGGCCCTAGAACAGCCGGGTGTGTTGCATTTAGCCACCCATGCGATCTTTGATCCGCGATCGCCAGAAAGTTCCTACATTCAGCTGTGGGATGACCCGCTCAGTATGAAGGAATTTAGCAACTTAGGTTGGCAAGCTTCTGACTTGGAGTTGTTGATCTTGAGCGCTTGTTCTACTGCGCTGAGCAGTCCAAACTCTGAGCTAGGCTTTGCTGGATTGGCAGCAGCCTCTGGGGTGGGTGCCAGTGTGGGTAGCTTGTGGCAAGTCTCTGATGTGGGGACCTTGGCGCTGATGGGTGAATTTTACGCTCAACTAGAATCGACTGACTTACGGTATGAGGCTCTACGGCAGGCGCAGCTAGCGCTACTCAAGGGTGAAACGCGCATTGAGGGTGGTAATTTGGTGACCAGTCGAGGTGAAGTAGGCCTGCCCGATGAGTGGGATTTGCCTGCTGAGGCAACGATGGACCATCCATTTTTCTGGTCGGCCTTTACCATGGTGGGCAATCCCTGGTAAGTGTGAGGGTGCTTTCCAATTTCTTTTCCCCTAATCGCCATGCGAGACTTTCACCTTCCTGGTCGCTCCCCCGCCTACGGTCAAAAGGGTATGGCAGCGACGTCTCACTCGTTAGCCACACTGACGGCCATTGATGTGTTGCGCGATGGTGGCAATGCCGTAGATGCTGCGATCGCAGCATCCGCCGTTTTATGTGTTGTAGAGCCCCAAGCCACCGGCATCGGCGGTGACTGTTTTGTTCTATATGCGCCAGCGAATCAGGGCGAAGTCATTGCCCTAAATGGCTCAGGCAAAGCGCCCGGCAAAGCCCATCTCAGCTGGTATTTAGAGCAGGACATGAAGCAAATCTCCTTGCAAAGCCCCCACTCAGTCACGGTGCCGGGTGCTGTAGATGCTTGGTGTAAGCTCCATGCTGACCACGGGCGAAAAGACTTTGCCGACTTGCTCGCCCCGGCGATTCGTTTGGCCGAAGAAGGGTACACGGTGCATCCGCGAGTGGCCTATGACTGGGCTCAGCTGGCGAAAAAGCTGAAGGCCACTGAAAATGCAACGCGCATGCTGTTGGTGAACGGGGAAGCGCCGAAGGCGGGCGATCGCCATCGTCAGCCAGAACTGGGGCGCACGCTCCAAACCATCGCTGAGCAAGGGCGAGCAGGCTTTTACACCGGACCCGTTGCTGAAGATATGGTGAGCTACTTGAGCTCTCTTGGTGGGCTCCACACCCTTGAAGATTTTGCCGCACCCCAGGCAGAATACGTCACTCCCATTTCTACTCAGTACCGTGGCTATGACGTGTTGGAGTGTCCCCCCAATGGTCAGGGGTTAACGGCCCTGATCATGTTGAACATTCTCTCCGGCTTTGATCTCACCGATTATGCGCCGATGAGTGCCCAACGATTGCATTTGGAGTGTGAGGCAGCCAGGCTGGCCTATTGGGTGCGTGATCGCTATGTCGCTGATCCGGATCAAGCCGATATCCCCTTAGACTTTTTGCTCTCTGAAGACTACGCCGCCCAGCTCAGAGACAAAATTAGCCTAGACAAGGCTATGCCGCCGTTAGAAGAGTCAGATTTTCCCACCCATCCAGATACGGTGTACTTGTGTGTGGTGGATTACGAAGGCAATGCGGTGAGCTTTATTAACTCGGTGTTTCACGGCTTTGGCAGTGGATTGGTGGGCCCGAATACAGGGGTTGTGTTGCAAAACAGAGGGGCCGGGTTCACGTTGGAAGAAGGGCATCGGAATGCGATCGCACCCTATAAGCGTCCGCTCCACACCATCATTCCTGGCATGCTCATGAAGGCCGGACAGGCCATCATGCCCTTTGGCGTCATGGGCGGTCAATATCAGCCCACGGGTCACGCTCACTTCCTCACCAATCTGTTGGACTACCGTATGGATGTGCAGGCCGCTTTAGATTTCCCCCGAGTCTTTCACGATGGCAAAGTGTGCCAGGTAGAGCGCGGTGTGCCTGATCAGGTGAAAGAGAGTTTAAAAACGCTGGGTCATAAAGTTGTGCCCACAGTATTGCCCCACGGCGGCGGGCAAGCAATTTGGATCGGTGAACAGGGTGGGCTCGTCGGTGGCTCTGATCCCCGCAAAGATGGCTGCGCACTGGGATATGAGTAAATTGAGTAAATTTGATTGTCTGTCTACAGGTGCTGTACGTTCACCTGCTTGAGAGACACTTGCTTTGGAGACATCTGCTGTGAATAGCTATTGGACTTGGCATCAGTTTAGCGACCTTGCGAATGAGCAGGTCTATGAGATGCTTGCCATGCGCCAGCAGGTGTTTGTGGTGGAGCAACGCTGTCCGTATCAAGATTTTGATAGCTTAGACCAAGACGCCTGGCATCTTTTGGGTCGGAGCGAGCCAGATAAAATCGCAGCCTATGCAAGGCTTTTGGCCCCAGATACTCGGTATCCGGAGCCTTCTATTGGCCGGGTGCTGGTGTGTCAGTTGGCCAGAGGACGGGGCCTGGGGCGTCAGCTTATAGGACACTGCCTAGAAAAAAGTGCGGAGTTGTATCCGGCCAATCCCGTTCGCATTTCTGCCCAGGTGTATTTAGAGAGGTTCTATCGGGAGTTTGGTTTTGAGCCGGTGGGTGAGCCCTATGACGATGATGGGATGCCTCACCGGACGATGGTCCGTTCGGTGGGTGGCTAAGCAATGACGCTAACGCCAGGGCGTGGGCTAAAGCCATCGAGCGAGATCCTGCCGATGGGTTGAATCGTGACGGTGGGTTCAAGCTCTTGGTAGGAAACCACGTGCAAATCGTACATGGATGGGGCCACCAGGCGGCGCACGGAGGCGCGTATCTCCAGGGTGGTGAGAATCTGTGGCCGCTGAACGCCTTCTGGCAACGTCGACCATGCTTCCTCAATGACCCTCAGGACACTGCGAACTTGCTCGGGGGCCAAATCAACATACGAGCCAGTGGCCGTGTGTTTAATCGAAGTGCGAATCAAACCTTCCAGGTCAGGGTGTAGGAGAAATACCACCAGTTGTCTGGTGCCTCGACTCAGGCGGTGGGTGATCTGGCGCTTTAACGCAGCTCGCACGTATTCGGTTAGCAACATCGGTTCTTTTTCCATCCGGCCCCAGTCAGCCAAGGTCATCAGGATGCGACGCAGGTTGCGAATAGAGACCCCCTCAATCACCAGTCGTTTCAGCACGTCAGTTAGCACAAATAAAGGGACTGGTTTGGGCACGCTTTGTGCGACCAGCTGCGGAAAAACGGGCTGAATGAGATTGAGCATTACTTGGGCCTCGTCCATCCCAATGAAGTCAGCGGCTTTTCGTCGCAGCACCGAAGAGAGTAAGAGGATTAAAAAAGACTGCGCATCCCACGTGGTGAGCCCCAAGGCCATGGCCTGTTCAGCTTGGTCGGTGGGGATCCAAGCGCAGGCCATACCACTGGCCGGATTTGTTGTGGGTACGGCTTTAAATCCTTGTTGTTCTAATGCGTTGACGGTCTGGTTCACCATCACCGAGTCGGGATGAAGTTCACGCTGGGTTTCGGGGATGTCATAGATTGCGATCTGAACAGACCAAGGGGATAAGTTCGGATTTGTTCTGAGCTGAAGTGCCGGGAACTGTACGCCTAGTTCGTAGAACAAACCATCGCGCATCATGGCAATGTTCTCATCGAGGCATTGGGGGATACCATCTTTGTTGTTATCCGTGTCGTCATCGATGTTGTTTTCGACTTCAAGACGGTTTGCTAAGGCTTCTCCGATCTGTACGGTAAGGGGTGTTGTCTCGGCTGGGCGGCTATTCTCTTGTGCAGAATGGGTGGTCGGCAGGACGATCGCGCTATTCCCGGTGCGATCGCGAATACTTTTGACTAGGCGCTGGAGTTCTCGCTCGTAGTCTCGATTGCAAAGATCGGCAAAGCTGAGCTTGCTCAAATAATCTGGGATTTCACAGATCTCTCCCCGCACGGTCAGCACGTCTATTCCTTGGGTGCGGGCCTCATCGTAAATCTTTTGTTTCCACGCCTCACTGATCCAGGTGTTGGCCGCCGCCGAAGGGGTGAGGAGTGGCACCAGGAACTCAACCCCGTCGAGCGTGTGCTTGCCTGACGGTGTGGCTACAACCCCCCCGCCACCCTCCCACTGGTCGTAGCGCACCCCGATGTTCGCAGTGTGTAGTGCCTGGGCAAGTTGTTTGGCCAGCTTGGCGTAGGCGCTACTGAATGAGAGCAAAACCTGTGTATGCCCTGCCGCTAAAGGCGTCTGGGTTAAACGCTCTGGGTTGATGTCTGCTGCCGTCATGATGAATGCTCTCCATTATTCGGCGATATCAGATGGGGCGAACTAGGCTGTGAAGGACCCTCTAGATGAATCTGGGCGATGACATGAAGCACGGTGTCTGGCTCCAGATCTTGGTGAGACAACACTTGGAGCGATGGAAACTCCAGCTCTACCAGTTTGCGGACGTATCGTCGAATTTCTGTAGTAGTGAGGATTTGGACACCGCTGATCTCAACCTTTAAGGCCTTCACTTGGCTGCGGATAGCGGCCAGGGCCTGCTCTGTAAACTGTGGCTCTAACGCCAGATATTGACCCATGGGCGTGTGTTGGATGGCGCTAGCAATGTTGTTCTCAATCTCAGGGGCTAGGCGCAACACCGCCAGCGGGCTGTTCCCCTGGCGGAACTTAGCGGTAATTTGCCCCCTCAGCGCATGCCTCGCTTGTTCTGCTAACAGAACCGTGTCGTGTAAATTTGGGTCACACTGGCAGAGTGCTTGGAGGATGCGCTCCACCTCACCGATGCTGATGCTCTCTTCCACCAGGCGCTGAAAAATCTCAGTCAGCTCAATCCAGGATAGGTGGGTAGGAACGATGTCAGCGACCAGCTTTGATAAGGTGACTGTAACGGTATCCACGAGCCGTTGCGTGACATCTATATCCAGAAATGAGGTCGCCATTCTTCGGAGAACAGCCTGTAAGGCCAAGCAGATGAACTCGGCAGCGTCCCCATCCTCTTGCTGGTCGCCTGCTTGCGCTACCGTGAAGATACTTTCGGGAATCTCGTCGATAGAAATCAGGACGGCATCAGGCGGCATATCAGTCTCGTTGCCCCGCACGCGAATCCCCGGAAAGGGAAAGCCAAACTCGGTGTGTAGGGCATCGCGCATGGCCGGTGAAAGCTCGTCAAAAAAACGGTTGGCCCCATTGCTATCCGGCTCAAAAAATGGGATCAGGTCCCTGCCCACTTCAAGAGCAATGGGGGCGACAATTGGGAGTAGGATTTGTGAGGTGGTCGCTGCAAATGGGCCACCCTCTAACGACCTGTTTTCTGACCCCCTACCCTCTGACGACCTGTTCTCTGACGACCTACCCTCTGGCCGCTCGATGCTGGGCGCGTCCGAGTAGTAGCAAAGAATTTCTAGCAAGTGTCTAAAACCCAGCGGGTAGCTTCCCCCCGAGATATCGGCGTAACTGCGCTGGGCTAGAAAATCCGGCATTTCGCAGAACTCACTGCGGACGGGCACGATCTCAACGCGTTCTGTTTTGGCCTCGCTGTAAACCTTACGTCGCCATTCCCGATTGACCCAATCGGAGGCCACACTCGCACGGGTGAGCAGAACAATCACAAAATCAGCTTCATCAACCCCCTGCTCGATGTTTTGAACAATCTCCTCACCGACACCAAGCTCCCACTGGTCGAGCCAAACATCAATATTCGCAGCCTGAAGATCCAGCGCTAATCGGTGGGCGAGATCGGCGTTGATACTGCTGTGAGATAAAAACACTTTTGTTCGAGCACTCACGGTTAGAACGTTTTCGCTGTGGTTTCTACTGTGACTTTCGCTGTGGGTGGCTATCGTTTGCTTCGCCTAAGCAATAGGCGCATATTTTGAGTATATCCCATGCCGTGAGCCCCGAAGGTGAGTGGTCTTTTGTCCTTGATTCGAGTCGTCGTTCAGTGTTGTTGCGCACACTCGGTTATGGGTAAATGTGCTGGTTTGACCTGCTTCTAATGGTTTGAGGTCACTGGGAACCCTAATGCTAACCGATTGGCCAAATGATTTGGGGGAGTGAACCTGTTTTGAAGAAGCGATGGAAGATTTTATTGTTTTCGAGCCTGGGTGCGATGGGGTTGTGCCTCGTTACGTGGGGGAGTATGAGCGTCGTCGCTAAAAAACAGACGGCTGAGATGGATGCGATCGCCCACGAATTCTTTCAAAACTATCCTGCGACAGAACAAAACACCTCTGCCAAAACGCTAGAAAAATTGAGCGCTAAGCTAGGGCTGCAACTTCTCTCTAACGCGACTAATCAAGATTCTTCCACGCCTGGTGAGCCCGCCGATTTTCAGATAATTACTGAGACCGTCAGGGACTATTTCAGCGCCCAAAGAATCAAAGAACAAGGCCCCCTCGATCCGATTCCAGCAACTGTTCAAACGTACTTGAACAACAATCAAGCAACCTTGACTCAAATTCAGACCCATCTGCAATCTCAGGAAGCGCCCGTATGGCATTTTGATGTGGATCTCTATGCCGATTTTGAATATGCGCTGCCTGCTTACATCGGTTTAGCAGATCTGCGTAAGCTGCTGTTACTCAAAGCGGTGACCCACGCTCAGCAAAATCAGTCGGAACAAATGGTCGGTGCTTTAGAGGCGGCTCAGGCACTGATAGATGTCCCCGCGCAGCGCCCAGATTTGATTAGCTATTTGGTTTCTTTGATTGCGATGGACGACACGATTGCAATTATGCGTCACTTAGAAGGTGTCCCGCTGAGCGTCTCTGAACAGCTGCTGGCAGTGGACCAGCAACAGCTCGGCGTTGATCGACTCAGGTTCGACAATTGGACGTTTTATCGGTCATTAAAGCGTGCACTCAGTGATCCAACCCGGACCGAAGACTTATTTAGCCCTGTGGACTTTGGGTTAGCAGTTCTCCCTGGCGGTGTATTGGAAAAGCCCTATTTGGCACTCTCTAATACCAATACCACTCGCCTACGAGAGAAATCCCATGACCAAATGATGGGTGAAAACATTTGCTCGCTAGATATCGAGGCTTTAGAGGCTAACCTACTCAAAGAGGTGCCTTGGTGGAATGTGATCGGTAAAGTTGCGATGCCTAGCTTTATGGCGCAGTGGCGTAAGGGGGGCGATCGCATGCTGGGTGCCGAACTCACTCACCATATTGTTCAGGCTAAAGCACTCGCTGCCGAACAAGGCCAGTGGTCAGAAACACTGCCTAACTTGGCGTCTCAGACCTGTCCTGGTGAATCGTGGACCTATGCTGTGACCCCTGAAGGTGAGATGACCTTGTCGTTTAGTCAGGACCTAAGCAAACAACGTCCTGGTGATCCTGACAATCGATTGCCGCTGATCTATCAGGCAAGCTTGGCCCAGTAACGGCTGGCGGTAACGGCTGGCGATTAATGACCCGTGAATACAGCAGTCACTGCTGTATTCACTACGTGGTGGCTCCTGCATTCCTTACCAAGTGGGCTCATACCGCAGTGAAAACAGCAGCCCGCTTGCCTGCAAAGAATTCCCTAGTTTTTCAACAGAAATTAACGGTATACCATAGTCTGCTCGTAGGTATAAGTCAGGTGTTGGCGCCCAACGCACCCCCAGTCCAACACTTGCCAGCGTAGGGTTTTCTATGATGTCACTCCCATTATTCCAGGCTGTCCCTGCTTCTATAAAGGGGTTTAGCAACAGTTCGTCCTGCTTATCGGTCAGAGAAATCAACGCTTCGAGAGAGGCTGTCACACCACTATCGGCCACGATTTGATCGTTTTCATAGCCACGCAGTGTACCGGCGTCGTTTTTTTCGATGCCGCCGATGCTACCCCGCTCAAGGGGCAGCAGTGAATCTGGTGTGAGTTGTGTATTGAGCGTATTCACAAGCTGCACTCTAGGCGAGACTTGCTCTTTCCACCGGAACTGACCGTACCATGCAAAAAAAGTCCCGTCTGTGCCGGTGTCATTCACTGTGGCATCAAAGGCATCAATGCCAAAGCTAAATCGGGATGTAGCCGATAGTGTCCTGCGCTGATTCCACCTCAGCCAGTCCTGGGAAAACCTAATCGCTGTCACATTCGATTCCCCGTTTTCTGGCCCTACTGTGAAGGAGAAAGGCTGACCCATCAAAGAGGTTTGATCGCGCCTCAAATCCAACGATAACCCTAGTCCAAACTTGCTGTTAGCAGAGAGGAAAACTGGCTGCTCCACCCCGACTGAGACCGTTTCTTCCGTGCGACCAATATCGAACGCTCTCAAGTCATCTGTAATCACTCGGCCATCGCTGTTTTCATAGCTAAAATTCACCGTGCCGCCTATAGGTGTGATCGGGATCGTGTAGTCAAGGTTATATAGCGTTAGGCCTTCGTTCAAGGTGAGGCTGACTTCAGCTTTGTCGCCCCCACCCAGCAGATTGCGGTGGGTGAAACCAATGAGCCCCTGCGTGTTGCCTACAAGAGGCCTCTGGTAGTTATCGACCGATAGGATGGTCGAAAAGGCCGGTGCTTCTTCTACCTCCACCCGTAAAATAGTCTGTCCGGCGGCGGAGCCCTCAATCGGTTCGATTGCAACCTGCTTGAACAAGGGATCAGTTTGCAGTAGTAGCTGGACACCTGCTAATCGATCTTGATTGAGCGGTGTGCTGGTACCCAACTGCACTCGGTTGCGTACGTAGCTTTCTCGTAAGCGCCGCAGCCCCACAACCTCGATAGCTTCTAGCGTTCCTTCTAGTACCTGAACTTGAACGATGCCGTTGGTTAAATCCTGGTTTTCTGGTAAAAAAGCGCCGGATGTGATGAAGCCATTGTCGATATAGAGCTGGGTAATGTCAGCTGGCAGTTGTTCCAGGTCAGCAAGGGTGACGTCTCGGTTTTCGAGTTGGCTGACGATCGCATCAATCTCGCTTTGCAAAACTGTGCTGCCCAATACCTCCACCTGCTCCACCCGAAATGTCTGTTCAGTAGAGGTTTCAGCTGATGGATTTTCTGCTGAATTCGGTACTTTTATGTTGGGGACTTCTATGTTGGGGACGGGCGGCTCGGTCTCAGGATTGGGGACAGCCTGAGAGCGCAGTTCGAGAAGTGTGTGTTCTACCGTTTCAGGTGCGCTTGGCGGTAGGGGTGTCTCAGGGGATAACTCACGACTAGCCTCGCGGGGCGTTATCGGTTGGGCGCTAGCAACGAAGCTAACTGGGGTAACTTCGGGGGCGATAATTCCAGTGATCGCCCCTATCCATAACCCGGCACTTAATCCGAATAGTCTCCTCGGTATCGTCAAGTATTGCCAAAAGGTCAAGTATCGCCAAAAGATAGTCATTGATAGATTTTTTTTATTCAAGATATCTAGCCTGCTGCACCCGGTTGCTGATTCGACTGGTCAGTTTTTACCGCTTTCCTGACAGAGAGGTTAAAATCCACTGCTAACCGTGTCTCTTTTAACCATTTCTTCTTTTAACTGTGCTTTCCTCTCCAAAACATCTTTTTATCGTTGATAATCACGAAGCCATTTTGGACGACACTTTGCCAACGCCCTCAACACCCCATCCTGGCGCGGCTTCTGAAGCGGAGCAATACTGCTCAACAGACCCTATCACAGCTTGTCTCCACAGCCCAGCGCTCGTACCCAAACCGAAATCCGTGCTCGTGCAGCCGGCCTGATTGATTGTGGTGAGACAGGTTTGAGGTCAGAAACTTTTGAGGTCAGAAGTGCCTGCCTATTTTTGCACTCTCTATTTTTGCAGTCTCAGCCAGAGAGATTGCAAAAATGAATAATTTCGTTGTTTTAGGAAAATGTAGAAGTAGGTGCTCAAAATTGCGATCGTACACACTGCCCCAATACTGTTGTACGTATCAATAATCTGTTGATCGCTCCAGCCGTATACCAAGCTCAGCTGATTCATATCACCGCCGATGTGCTCTGAACCGCCGAATAACGTGCCCCAGGGAATCGCCTCTAAGCCACGGTCAATTTGTCTCCACTGCCATGATGAGCCCATCAACACAAAGCTTGCGAAAAGCACCGCTGGATAGCGAAAGAAATCCCAACGCCAGTATTCAGGCAGTGGGAAATAGAAACTGACAATGAGCAGTGTAGAGAGATAAAACTCGCCACCGATGCCGCCAAAAGATAACAACATATAAAACGTATCTTCTGAAATCAGCCAGGTCATGCAAAACTGCACAACCGCGAGCCCGATGGCCAGTCCCATAGACCAACGACTTTGTTCTTTTTTGCCTGTGTAAAACAGTAATCCTAAGAGTGTCAGCACGCCGATGTAGACAAAAAGAGACTGACTCTCTCCCACATTGGTCCAGCCGAAGGGCAAGGGTGTTGCCCGGTAGCCACTGAGCCAGGCAATCGTCGCATGGCCAAATTCATGTATCCAAATATGAACGCCAAAGAGCAGTACCTTAATGACCTCTACGCTACTGAGCATTGCACCCACGAAGAAAAGGCCTGGAAACACCAGCGTATTGCTAAAGCGATTATTAAATGAGTAAAGGTCTACATTATCGGCGGTAAGCTGTGGTTCCGGTAGGGGAAAAGATTTTTTCCACTGGGCTTTGTTGTTTTCATCTAAGCCATATAGGCGAACGGTTGTGATCTCGCTAAGCCCACAAACTTCTTGATTAACCTCTGCTAGGGTGTGTCGAATTTTTGCAGTGATTTGTGATGGGCTCAAGCTGTTGTCAAGGCGGATGCCCAGGTTCAATACCTGTTCTTGAATGCTGGCCTTGGCTGTGAAACCTTGGTTCAAAAACTCGGCAACCAGGGTGCCCAGCTCTGTTTCAGCGTGACTATTAGAGTGACTTTTGGGTGCCGTAATCTGCTGCTCCCGGTGGGCTGTAACCGCAGGTTTATTCTGGACTTGCTCTTTCGAGTCTAGCGTTTTTGAGTCTAGCGTTTTCGACTCTAGTTCTTGTAGATGGGCTTTGATGGTCTCTCTGGCTTTTTTTAGCGAATCAATGTCTGCGCGATTGCCTTCCTGTATCTTTCGTGCCTTCAGCCTAAAGTACGCCGCATCCACATCCGCGATTGTTGCGTCTGTTCGTAGCTGTAGCTGTCGATAGCAGTCTGCTAATGCTTCTGATGTCATCATTGGACTGCCGAGCCTCCTGGAACTTCTATCAACGAACTTCTATCAACTTTGCTTGCTACTGTTAAAGCATTCCCAGTTGAGGCCCTTGTGTTGTAAGTGCTCCCGCCGTCTTCCTTATGGCGGTTTTTGTCGCACTCTTGCCTTTTGGGCTGAGTTAGCCCTATAAATCCAGGGCATCCATGCCTTGTTTGCTGTAGTGAATGCGGAGTTTAAGTCCCAAGGTGATTTGCTTCATGATCCAGTACAGCACGGTCAAAATAATGAACGTGACGAAGATGACCGCTACGGGACGTTTGGTGGTGAGGCTGTTCAGGGTGATGGTGATAACGCTGGTGGGATCTGTGGCCAGGTCCCAGCTATTGAGCCGAATAAATCGACCGAGATATATGCCGATGGCACTGAGGGCATGAAGGAATAACTCAGTGGGCAAAATGAAACGCTCATTTCCTTTTTTCTTCAGGTAATAGGCCAGGTTTAGGATGGAGAGTGCATAGGCTTCAAAGCTTAGGAGAATCGCTACAGAGTGGAGTGGAATGAGCGCTAATGCCACGACCCATACCCGAATGCTCCCTGAGCTAGTGGCCCGAATCAGGTGAATGATATCTGTAAGGACATAGGGCGCGTTGGGCAGAAAGGCAATGAACGAAATAAAGGCTAGCCACCATAAGACCGTGCGTCGGCTTTTTTCCCGCTTGAATAGGAAGATGCTCATCACTACGGAAATGACGATGAGGGCAATCCACCAGATGACTTTTAGCTGTGCGGTGCGATCGCCAACCGTCAATGCATTCATCAGCTGCATTTGTGCTCTCATGATTCTCGGCATTCGAGGCCATACGCCCATCACCCCGATGATGCTCATAACTCCAAGGTAAAAGTATATTTTTGTCCTTGAAAGGGCCTCTCGTCGGAAGAGTAAGAAGCTTAGAAAGAGTGGGACAAAGGCTAAAAACCAGTTCCATAAAATCCAACCGCTGTAGACGTTGGCAGAGCCCGTGGACAGATCGGTCAGAATGGAGTTGAAAAACATAGTCGATTGAAATAAAGCATGGCATATTGACCCACATTAGCTCGAAGTTCGAGGGCTGTAATATGGCGGTGTATCACTTTCCGCATCGCTTGCCATGAAACTCAAGGACAAAGTTAGCTTAGTGACCGGTGCCGCTTCGGGGATTGGCCGCGCGAGTGCGATTCGGTTGGCGGCTGAGGGTGCGATCGTCGTTGCCTTGGATGTGGATGCGGTGGCGGTTAAAGAGACGCAGGCAATGGTAGAGGCTCAAGGGGGGCAGGCCTTGGCTCTGGTTGTGGATGTGAGCCAGGAAGAGCAGGTGAAAGGTGCGATCACCACAACGCTCAATACCTATGGCCGCCTCGATATCCTCTTTAACAATGCGGGCATCTCTATCCTAAAATCCATCCCTGATACTACCGAAGCTGACCTCGACAAGCTACTTTCGGTCAACTTCAAAGGTTTATTTTTTGGCTGTAAACACGCCATGCCGATCATGGCTAAGCAAGGCAGTGGTGTGATTATCAATACTGCCTCCGAACTCGCCCTGGTTGGCCAACCGCTCTACGGCGCATACTGCGCCACCAAAGGTGCCATTCTTGCGTTTACCCGCACCCTGGCCCTAGAGTGTGCGCCCCAAGGCATTCGCGCGAATGCTATTTGCCCTGGGCCTGTGGCGACGCCGCTCTTACAAGTAGAATTTGACCTGGCTGACGATCCCGTCGCGGAAGCTGACGCTGTTGCTAAGGATATTCCGGCTGGCCGTTTGGGTGCCCCCGAAGATATTGCTAACTTGGTGGCTTTCCTCGCCAGTGACGAAGCCAGTTTCATTCATGGTGCGGCCCTCACTGCCGACGGCGGGCGCACCATTTTATAGTGCTGGCTCAATAGTGCTGGCTCATTACGTAGTGAGGGTTCAGCATGACCATAAGTTTCTATCAATTTTGTTGTTCTTGTGTGTTGTTGTTTTCTCCCGTTAAGATACTCTTCCCGTAATTTTTGGCCTGATGTTTTTTTGCCTTACGGTAGCCATAGGGTTGTTGTTTCTGTAGTGTTTGAGTTCTATCCTATTAGCCTCTATTTCAGTGCATTGCATAACATGATCTAAAAATGAATCAGCTCAAGTTCTCACTCGGTCCCTTTGAATTATTTGCCTCGATTATTGGCGGTATCCCTTTGCTCTTTGCAGGGTTCTTGCTTTATCACCCAGTGAGTGGTTTGCATGAGCTGGTGCCGATCGTTCAGCACAATTCTTCGCTGGCGATCGCACCCGCTGTTCTCTTCATGAGCTACATCCTGGGAGGGACTTTGCAGGGCATCACATGGAGTTACTTCAAGGCCTTGTGTAAGCTTTTTAAGCAAAACTTTTTGTACTTTGGAAATCAGCTCCAAGATAAAAATAAGCAGCTTCTATCGCAGGTCCCTGCAAATTTACCTACCCTCGATTTTGAAGATCGTTTGGTCCTGCTCGTCCGAGAAAAAATCGGCATGCCATCCAAAAGTTCGTGGCTCGATACTCGGCTGGCGGCTTACTTACGGGAGCATGGGAAGCAGGCCACGCTCAGTGTGGCTGAACTCCATCTCGCGACCCACATCATGTATCGCACATGGTCGTTTGGATTTTGTCTGCTCG
>JBCDAG010000079.1:0-21174 GCA_039186165.1 Cyanobacteria bacterium P01_F01_bin.53 | reverse complement strand
CTTAACGTTTATTTCTTAGCTTATCCAATCTTTCATGATGGCTAGGTGCGTTCACTCACGACTGCTAATATATTTTCACAGATGATGCTCGAAACCCACTCTCTGAAAAGCTTCTACACACTTTTGCCTAAGGGATAGCTTCTGAGAGGGGGATATAGGAGGGGATGTAGGAATAGGGCCAAGTGGCCCAAGCTATATCCTGATTTTTTTGAAGGCTAAGTTTGCTCGTCAAAGCTATGGTCTTCACTGACTAGCAAAGCCACTGGAAAGTGCTTGAGCAAATCACCCACCAGTGGCGCGTCCGCCAGCTCTATGGGCTGTTCGGTAATCCAGTTTTTCCAAGTTGCTTGTTTTCCTGTGGGCAACTCTATGGCGGTATCGCCCCATACGACCTTCCCCAGCGGGAGTTCATCAGGCTCCACTAGCCCGGTCAAAAAGCGAGGCACGATGGTAATCACGGTGTGCTCACCTTTGTGACGCATAAACGCCACCACATGGTCTGCCTTTTCTCCCGTGACTGTGAGCGGATGGTATGCCCCACCACGAAACACATTGCGGAAATAGTTTCTAGCGGCTAGACCCCGAAGCATTAAAAATAGCTTGATGCGGCCATCTATTCGGCTTTTGAGAAGATTTTTGATCAGGGTAGTCGGTTGCTTTTGCCAGCGCTCTTGAATGTCTTGTAGGGCTTTGAGGCGCTTGCTGTAATCTACCGGGCGGCGATTATCCGGATCGACCAAGCTTAAGTCCCAGAGTTCTGTACCTTGGTAAAAGTCAGGAATACCAGGAGCTGTAAGCTTGATGAGTAGCTGTGAAAGGGCATTGTAAATACCGTACTCGGCCACTTTCTTTTGGAACGTTTGCAGCCTATCGAGGAACGCATTGTCTTTCCCAGGCGTGAGCAGCGTATCTACGAAGTGCACGTAGGCATCTTCATATTCACTGTCAGGCCGTAACCAAGCAGTGTGCACCTTGGCCTCTCGCACGGCTTTCACCACATACTCTTTAACCCGTTCTTTAAATGAGGCCAGTTCTTTGTCACTGAAGGGGTAAGCACCAACAAGGGTTTGGTACAAAAAGTATTCGTCGTTAGGTTCAGGTACCGTCCGGTCATCGGTGATGGTTTGTTTTTTATCGGCGTTGAGTTCGCTCCAGGCCTTTACCTCTGATTCCCAGTCCTCGGGGATTTCAGAGAGCACACTGAGCCGCGATCTGACATCTTCACTGCGCTTGGTGTCATGGGTAGAAGTCGCGTTGAGGGTATTTGGCCAGTGCTCTTGCTGGTACTGGTTGTACTCATGGAATGTTTTGAGGGAGACGCCAAAGTTTTTTGGGGCAGCGCCCACTTCATTGAGGCCGATAAATCTGTTGTATACATAAAAGAGGGTATCTTCTACACCTTTGGCCATGAGCGGACCGGTAAATTGTTGTAGACGCATAACAAAGTGCAACCATTGCGATCGCTCTTCGGAAGGAAGGGATTCATCGTAGGCCAGGGTCAAAAACTTCTCGATAAGCTCTAGCTCATTGAGCAATTGGGGAATATGCTTGCGGGCCTGCGTAATCGCCTTCCGAATGTACTTAAAGTCTCGCTCAGAGCCCCCCCGCTGGTTAATATACGTGCAGTAAATGGGGAAAGAGACTAATACCTCTTTAATCGCTTCTTTTAGGCCGTTGGCAGTCAGGTCACGGCCATAGCGGTACTGACTGGCCACCTTTTTCAAAAAGCGAGCCAGGTTGTCAATATCACCGACTAAGTTGGTCTCGGCAATGAGCAATTTTTTCTCTAAAAAGAGTTTCTCGTAGCCATCACGCAAACCACTAAACTGCTTATAAAATCGCGTAAAGTGCTTTTGATTTTGCTGTTGATAGAAAATGCCATTGACATAGTTTAAAAACTCGTAGCCCGAGGTGCCCTGCATGGGCCAGTGGTTGGGCAGGCGCTCATCCATCTCCAAAATTTTCTCAATGACGGTGTACACACCGTTCGTTTTTTCACTAAGCCTGCGCAAATACCCCAAAGGATCGTAGAGTCCATCAATATGGTCGATCCGCAAGCCATTTATCTTCTTGGCCTTCACGAGCGCCTCAATCAGGCTATGGGTCTGATCGAACACTTTGGGGTTGTCTACCTTTAGGCAAATCAGTTCATTCACCGTGAAGAACCGGCGATAGTTGAGTTCTTCTGCCCCCACTTTCCAAAAGGAGAGTCGATAGAATTGCTCTAAAAGCAATTTATCCAACAGATCAAAACTTTGTGCCTTACCTGGCTGACCATTAAACGCTTCAATGTTTTGATCAATAAAAGCCTTGATTTCATCGTTGGATTCGTACAGCTCCCACAACAGCTGTTTAACAAAAACTGCCTGATCTCGGCGGGCCTGTCCTTCTAGATCAGGAAAGGTTTTTTGAACCGTATTTAAGATGCCAGTGAGCTTAATATAATCCGCGTGCTGACGCCCCATTTGCCGGCGCAACCAGGAGATTTCATGGGTTAGAAAATCTCCATAAGATTCTACCCTAACAGGAAAATGAAGACCGTAGTAGTTGACCTTAAGTCCGTCGGATTCATAGCTAAGCTGAATCTCGCCGCGCTCAAGACAACGGTCATAAAAGTCACCCAGCATCGGTGCCAGGACCTTTCCCTGAATATCATCGTAGGAGTGCTCCCACTCAATATCGAAGTAGTCGATGTATTTGGAGTTTGTTCCATGCTCCAGCACATCCATCAGGTACTGGTTTTCACCGTCATAGGCCATGTGGTTAGGCACAATGTCTTGCAGCCACCCCATGCCCCGCTCTTGAAGGTCTTCTATCAGCCCGTTAAACTCTCCCTCACCTCCCAGCTCGGGGTTGATTTGGTTTTGATCAACAACATCGTAACCATGTTGCGAACCGCTGCGAGATTTAAAAATTGGAGAGGCGTAGATGTCAGCAATACCCAGCTGATCGAGGTAGTCAACAATCTCTTTGGCCTGGGCAAAGCCAAAGTCGGGGGTGAATTGGAGGCGGTAGGTGGCAACGGGGATGCGCATAGGGAAGGTGGGAACGAAGAGCGTGTGCTGGGTAAAAGGGACCTTAGTTTTCAGGAACTCTGGGTATGAAGACGGTTTAAACTGATGACGTTTCAGCCTGATACCTGATAAAGGGCAAGACTCAAGCTTGGGATAGAAACTGCGGGTGTAGACTGGGCCGTTAACACCTTGGGCAGCTCAGATGTTGGGGTAGAAGCCTGGGAGCACCAAGTGGCCTCAGCAGAGTTGATTTTTTGTTGCCAGGTTTGGTCGCCTAGGGGCAGTTCAATGTCTATTGCTTTTTCGCCAAAATTCATGAGGCAAAGCAGGTCACCTGTGGCCATGGCGCGTCGAAAATAGAGCATGTCATTGGTATGCTCAACGGTGATATCAGGATGCTGAGCGATCGCCATAATTTGGCATTGTTTACGCACCTCTATCAATCGCTTATAAAACTTATGGAGAATCGCTTGCTGGGCGAGGGTGTTGCCTGCTTGCAAATTTCTGCTGGGATTGCCGGTTTGGGTGCCGGTAGGACTTGGGCCTGTTTGAGCGGCGTTACCCAGGTCTCCTGTCGGGACCCAGCTGAGCGTGGAGGCTTTCAGGGTATCTGGACTAGCGGGATCTGGTGGACTCCCTTCATTGTGGAAGGCCCTAAATTCTTCTTTTCTCCCGGCTCGGACAGCCTCTATCAGGTTTCGATCCCCGTGGCTCACAAAGTATAGGAAGGGAGCATTTTCACCGTACTCTTCGCCCATGAAGAGGAGGGGAATATAGGGCAGGAGGAGAGTCGTGGCAGCGGCAAGCTTTTGGGCCTCAAAGGAAATGAGGGTGGAGAAGCGATCGCCCATCATGCGGTTGCCAACCTGATCGTGGTTTTGGCTACAGATGACGAACCTATCTGAGGGCAAATCCAGCGCTGGCCCACCGTGGTCTCGGCGGCGGAAGGGGGAATATTGCCCCGCGTAAACGAATCTGTCGCGGATGGCAGCGGCCAGGGTTTCTAGGCTTTTGAAGTCGCTGTAGTAGCCAATAGTTTCCCCGGTGAGGCGGGTGTGGAGGGCATGGTGAAAATCATCGCTCCACTGGGAATCTAACTGATAGCCCCCTTGGGACGTTGGGCGAATAAGCCGAGGATCGTTTAAGTCGCTCTCGGCAATCAAATACAGGGGTTGGCCGCGTTCATCGCTCAGTTGCTTAACCGCGTCACTCAGTGCCAATAAAAAATGCTTGGCCCCAAAGTCATAAATGGCATGCACCGCGTCTAACCGTAAGGCATCAATGTGGTAATCCCGCAGCCAGCTCAGGGCATTTTCGATGAAGTAGTGGCGCACGCCATCGGAATAGGCATCATCAAAGTTAATGGCATCGCCCCAGGGGGTCCGATAGCGACCGGTGGTGTAGGGGCCAAATTTGCCGGTGTAGTTACCCTCGGGGCCAAAGTGGTTGTACACCACGTCCATAATCACAGCTAGTCCGTATTGATGGCAGGCATCGACGAACTGCTTCAGACCATTGGGACCACCGTAGGAATTTTGGACGGCAAAGGGATAGACGCCGTCATAGCCCCAGTTGCGATCGCCCGGGAACTGAGTCACGGGCATGATTTCAATCGCGGTAATACCAAGCTCAACTAAGTCAGGTAAGCGTGCGATCGCGCCCTCAAAGGTGCCTTCATTCGTAAACGTGCCGACATGCAGCTCGTAAATGATATAGGTATTGAGCGGAATGCCCTGCCAGCTATCGTCCTGCCAATCAAACGCGCTGTGATCGACGACTTCTGAGGGGCCATGGACGCCCTCTGGCTGATAGCCAGAGGCCGGATCGGGCCAGGCGTCTGCATCGTTGAGCTGGTACTTGTAGCGGGTGCCTGCGGGCAAATCTGGGGCGATCACATGCCAGTAGCCGCGTTCATCCTTACTCATAGCCAGCTTCCTAAAGGCTAGTTGCTGCGTGCGATCGCCGTTAGGCGTACTGACAATCTCAACCGCGACCTTCTCTAACAGCGGTGCCCACACCGTAAAGGCGCATCCACCGCCCGTACCCACATTTGCCTGATAGTCTGCACCAATTCGCATATGTCTTAAATCCGCTGTATAAAAATATTCTTTTAAAGTGACGTGTGTACTGAGCCTTCAGAATATCAAACGGCCTTGCGGTCATGCGCCTATCCCTAGAGATAAAAGGTTTCTAAAACAGACGCTAACCGTTGCTAGTAGGTCGGTTTAGCCAATTCAAAAAGCAAACTCACCCCACAGCCATAGATCGTTAATCTGATAGCAGCAGGGTGAGTTTGTGTGTCTAGAGTGTGGATCTATTAACGCCACAATCTATAGTCAATGGGTTAGCTATTCACGACTATTGGGCGATTCTTACGATAAGCACCGTAGGCACTTAAACCAATAATACCAAGTAGTAAGGAAGGCTCAGGCACCGCTTTCGATTGTCCATTGCCACCACCTGTAGTGGGCTCAATGATGCTGCCGTAGGCCTGCACCAAAATATCAGACGACTTATTCCAGCCATCTACCGCACTATCAACACGCTGTTGGAAGGTGCCATCACTGAAAAATTCCAGGTAGCTATCATCTGTCGATGCGTTTTGGTCATCGCTGTAGCCACTCAGACTGCTGTTGCTAGCCATTAAAAATAGCGGAAAGGAAAAATCACTATTCCCAATGCTGCGACCGACGCCCTTCACCCCAAAGCGAACGGGCTTTGAGCTAGGTAGGGTGACATCTAGATTCGTAAAGTCCAGCCGCCAAATGTCTGCCAAGTCCTGAGAGCTGGTGGTGTATTGCTTGCCAGTGTTGGAAAACAGGATTTTGGAGTTATCGATACTATTCGTATCGGCATCAAAGTTGCCAGCTGCAACGGTTTCATTAGCGCTCAAGTTACCGTCTTGCTCACCTTGGTCAATACGTAAGAATACGCTTTTGAACCAATCAGCCAAACTATCTGGATTGTTACCGGCATATCCAGGCGATACAAATACACTTAGCTTATCTAAGTTGAAGTCTTTGCCACCGGCATCTACGGTGAACTCATCACCTTTAAATCGAGCCGTTTCAGGGTTCCCGTTATAAGCTTCTATCGGTACCCAACGAACGGAATTCGCTTTGGTGAGAGGTGTTGGAAGCCCGCGGTCAGCCAGGGTAGCAGCTTGGGCAAGTTGTCCGGCCCCTAGCCAGCTAGCACCCCAAAAACCAACCGAAAGTCCCAGGGTTGTAAGCCCTGCTCGGAAAAAACTAACCATGATGTCTTTTCTGGCTCTTCATTCAGAGCCAACTAATTACTGTTCCGTAGCGTAAGCAGATACTCTGCTGTGCGCTATCACCCTGCTCAACTAAATGCCCCACGTAATAACCTGTTTCAACATAAGAACCTTGGTAAGTAAGTCAGTTCTTGCAAGAGGGTATGTGAGGCTTATCGATGCCCTATGCGCAGTAATCTACCACTCCCATTTACCACGTATCATAAATTTTTGATGATAATACGCTAGCTAATCACAGCTGTTTTAAAGTGATGTTGTTTGATCGTTGTCAATTTGCTCGATATACCATCCGAATTTTGAAGTTTGCTATCAGTGTTTTTCCATACGAGGCAGCTCATTCTGGTAACCCGTATACACGGACGATCAATTTTAGTGACAACACCATCACCACAAACAATCAGAATGTTATCGTCAAAATGAAACAAGCAGAACAAAGCTAAGTAGATTGAAGTTTCTACTCTAAATAGCAATAGTGGTGAAACTATAGAGAAAGAAAATAACAAAAGAAAGGAATTAATAAAGGTACTTTCATGAAACACATCTTAGTTCTTGCCGCCAATCCACAAGGGACAAGTCCGCTCAGGTTAGACCATGAAGTACGAGAGATCGACCAGGCCTTGCGAGCATCACCCCTTCGAGACGAATTTGAACTCCACCAGCGTTGGGCCTTACGCCCCCGTGACCTACAACGTGCCCTGTTGGACGTAAACCCCGCTATCGTCCATTTTTGTGGACATGGCGAAGGCACCGCTGGCATCGCCCTAGAAGACCCTAGCGGCCAACCTCAATTAGTCTCTACAGAAGCCCTAGGAAGTTTATTTGGCCTATGCGCTGATCGAGTAAGCTGCGTTTTGTTGAATGCTTGCCACGCAGAAGTACAAGCTGACGAGATTGTAAAATCCATTGACTATGTCATTGGCATGCGAAAGGCAGTGCCCGACGATGTTGCCATTTCATTTGCGACGGGCTTTTACCAAGGGCTTGGCTCAGGTCAAACTATTGAAGCGGCATTTCAGAATGGTTGCGACGCTATTCTGAAGTCACAAGGAAATATGCCCGACAGGGGTGAAGGAGAAAGCCCGACCGATAAACGACTAACCGATAAACGCCTAAGAGATATCGTATTAGATGTACCCATGGACGCAGGTGAAACAATGTCTGATGATCAGATTCCTGTTTTGAAAAAGAAGACTTATGTTTGAGGAATGCTTACAACAAAGGCCGCCCAAGTTTCCCTGGCGGCCTTTGTTAGTCTTTTTTAGCGCTCCTGAACGAACTGAACTACAGGCCGCCTAGCAACAAAGCGTCAAGAGAATATGCCCCTGGTCCAAATACAATAATAAGACTCAACACAAGGGTAAACACAAGCGCCTTTTCCATACTAGGCGGCTCCCCCTTTTGCCCCTCAGGACCATCGTAATAATCCCCTAACTCGTAGGGATCGGGTGCAACAATCGGATCGCCTTTAATAAGCTCCAGTACTAGGGCATAAACCATCGACACCAAAATAGAGGCACTGGCAAAAGGGGTTAGTAGCCCTAAAATCAACCCAATGCCCCCCAGCTCCATAAATCCAGCCGATAAAAAGCACAATGGCAACGGTGCACCCAAGGCTCCAGACCATGTTTTTAGATTTTTGAGCTTGGGCAAGCCATGTAGGATAAACAAAAATCCTACGACAGCACGGAACACCAGCAGCATATAGCCCTGAGGCCCTTCAACAAAGGCAGGATACAGCGCAGATAATAGCGTCTTTGCTGTTTCTAATAGACCCGTTTCCAACAGAATTCTCCTTGTTTAAGTTGATATCCAACGGCTAGTTCTGCACCAACAACACATTATGCCCATCTGGCCCGCGCCACAACGCCGCCCGCTTAAAGGGCAACACATCAGGCAAATCAATCACTTTGGGTGATACAAACTGCACATGCGCCTCCTCCAACGCTTCTACAGCGGCATCAATATCATCGACAACCAGCTCAAAGTGCATGTGCACCAGATCGCTGGTTTGTTGATCGATGGGAAATGGCCTAGCGCCAGGTGGGGTTAAATAGTCCAAAAACTCCACACCAAGCCTGCCCTTGGCAGGGGTCAAGGAAGTCACAATCACCTTGGCACTAAAGAGATTATCCATCGTCTCTTGCTTAATACCAATATTGGTAAAGCTACCTTGGTGAGTTAAGCCCAATACATCGCGGTAGAGTGCCAAACTGCGCTCCGTGCTCGCAATAGAAATGGCGGAGTGATCAATCCCGAGGAAGAGTGCATCCTTAGCCTGCCAATGATCGGGGCCAAGGCCGGGTGGAAACTGCAACAACTCTAGGGCATGCCCATCGGTATCTCTAAACTTAAAGGCACGGATGTCGTTAGGGAGTGTTTGGGGCTCCGGAGAAATGTGGCTAAAGTTGAACTTTTTTAGCTGCTCATAGGCCTTATCTATATCGCTGACGATAATGGCAAAGTGCTGAAACCACAAGTCGTTACTTCTACCATAATCCGTACTATCAGCCGTACCGTCTAAGGAGGCTAATTTACTCTCATGGTTGAGAAATTCCATCAACCGGATGGTTTCTTGACCCAGCTCTAAAGATACGATGCGAACTTGAGCATTGGGCACACCGTAAAGGTAGCTAGCTTCATCGCCGCTAAGGACCGCGTCAGAGGTTACTTTGAAATCGAAGGCACCGGTAAAAAAATCGGTTGCGCGGCTAGCATCAGAGACGGTTAGGCCAATGGCTTGTACAGCCTGAATGGTCACGCCGGAGAGGGATGCCATAGTGAGCAGTTCCTTTTTGAATTTTTTACTTTCAACATTTTTGCATATTACTGGTGCACTGCCGTGTTCTCCTGATGTCTCTTCCATATGGACACAACATAGGCACTTGCTGCCACATTAGGATAGAAATGATTTGTCAGGAATGATTTGCCAGGAAGAATTGGCCAGAAGCCCGTATGCCGACCCCCCAGACTCAAGCGAACAAGGTGCAATGGAAGGTGCGATGGCGTAGATCTGGGCGATCGCGCTTGGCCCTCCTAATTCTTCTTGTGGCCACAGGGAGTCTGTTATCTCAACCTCGCTGGTTATTTTCTCTCATCACAAAAATACAACCAGGCGCACTCTACAGGGTAAATCCACCAACTTCATCCACCCCCAAAAAAGAACAGCCCAAGGTGATTGCACTCACCATAGATGATGGCCCTAGCTCAGCGACTACCGACATTTTGTCTGTTTTAGAACGCTATGACGTAAAAGCGACATTCTTCAACATCAGTAGCTATGTACCGGGCCATGAAGAGGCTATGCGCCAGACCGTAGCCGCTGGACACGAACTCGGGAACCATCTCACCGAAGATCAGCCGAGCATTCGCCTGCTTCCTGATGACTTTGAGCCGGATTTGAAGGCGGCTGAGGAGACGTTGCTACCTTATCTTGTCAGGAATGAAAAACAGAATTCAGGTGCGGAAGAAGCCTCGTCAGTGACTTTGAAATGGCTACGCCCCGGCATGGGATTTTATAATAACGATATGGTCAAAATAGCTGAAGGACGTGGCTATCAGATTGTGTTGGGGTCTGTGTTTCCTTACGACACCCACATTCCCTCCTCACGGTTTGCCAGTGCATTTATTTTGAGTACTGTGCGCCCAGGAGACATTATTGTGCTGCACGATGGGAGAAGCCTAGGAGATGATGACCCCAGGGACGGTGAGCCTAGTGAAGATGACACGGATGAAGATGACAATTGTTCTGCGCTGAAGTGCGATCGGGGCAAACGCACTGTAGAGACCCTGGAGCGGATTTTGCCTGAACTTAAAGCACAGGGCTACACCGTGACGACACTGACCGAATTGACGAGGGCCTATCAGCCATAAAACTCAGCTATAAAATCGCATGGACTGAAACCGCGCATTCTAGAATCACACTGAAACTGTGCGTTCTAGAATCACACGTCGAAAAGATGTAGTTTTGTTGAGAAGGTGTAGTTTTAAGTCGAAACCATATCAGTGGTCATTTCAATTCTGTATCTTAGACTACACAAACAGACATTGAGGTTGCCCCATGGCCAACACTAAATCTGCTAAGGCATCTGTTACGTCTCAGTCTACGGCGACCGTCGCGTCTGCTGCCGAAGAAGCTTTCAAACCTGAAAGTGGCCTGTGGGTTGCCTTGCGTGATGCACCTTCACCCTACAGCCATGACGAAGCACTGCTACTGTGCGAAACCTTTCCGGGAGAATGGGTTTCTTGGGTACTGGGTTATGGTGAAATCACCCTTAGCCGTGGCCAGTTTCACCAAGAGTCTAGAGAAAGAAGTTTAGTGTTTTCTAGCTAGAAAATTTCTCACTATCAAAATTCTGAATCAGCAAAAAGTCCATGGTGTTTGTGTGCAACGTGGGCTTTTTTGTTGTGACGAATATTTAGTCAGTCATATGTCGGAGAGATAATCAGCAACACAAAAACGTTGTTTTTCTCTCTTTACTATATTTGTTGTTCTTTTGTTTGTTGTTCTTTTAGATTGTGGGCGTATCATCAGAAGGTTGGCCTGAAATCACAAACTCAGCATTGATTAGGCTCTGGGCATCTAAGCTCAGCACTGGCTTTGAGAATAAGTAGCCTTGGACCGTATCACACCCCAAGCCCTGAAGGGTTTGATATTGCTTAATAGTTTCAACCCGTTCAGCAGTCACACTAAAACCCAGCTTATGAGCTAATGAGATAACAGTATTGACAATTTCTGCACCAGAATTCTCCATCATTTCGACGAAGTAGCCATCGATTTTTAATTTATCCAGGGGCAAATCGTGTAGATAGCTCAAGGATGCATAGCCGGTACCAAAGTCGTCAATGGCGACTTCTACGCCTAGAAGTTTGAGCTGGTTAAGCGTATCTATGGCAACTTTAGTATCGTCAAGCAGTAGGCTTTCGGTAATTTCTAACTGTATGGATTGGGGTGAGATTTGAGACTCTGAAATCGCCTTTTGCACCTCTATTAATAAATCGCCTCGGGTAAAGTGTTGGGGCGAAATATTGATATTCACCCGAATATCTTGTCCGGTTGCCATCTGCCACTGCTTCACAGCCTGGCAGGCCGTGTTCAACACCCAACTATCAAGGGTAAGAATCAGGTCTGTTTCCTCAGCCAGGGGGATAAACTTAGTCGGGGAAACCCATCCGAGGCTAGGATGGAGCCAACGGATAAGCGCTTCAAAGCTCTCTATTTTATGGGTGTTTAGGTTAACGATAGGCTGATACCACAGCTGAAGCTCACCTCGCTCAATAGCATGGTGCAAATCACTCTCCAAACTCCATAGCTCAAAGGCACGCGATCGCATCTCCCGCCGAAAAATGGCATAGCGTCCATTGCCAAAGGATTGGGCCTGTTGCATCGCCAATCCCGCATCCCGCAGTAAATCCTTTGATTGTTGGTACCAGGGCTCCTGGATGGCGATGCCTGCTGAGGCCGTAAAGTAAGTTTTTTGCCCTTTTACGATAAAAGGCTCATGAATGCTGGCCAGCAGCCGCTTCACCAGCGTAACGATATCTTGCTCTCGCTCGATATGGCTCACTAAAATGCCAAATTCATCCCCACCAAAGCGTGCGGGAATGTCATGCTTGCGCAAACAAGCGCGAATGCGACTGGCCACAGTGACCAGTATTTGATCGCCCTCCGCTGGCCCCAAACTGTTATTAACTTGCTGAAACCGATCGATATTGAGGATGACAATGGCAAACTGTCGGTCTTCTGACCACTGTTTTTCTTCAAACAGGGCTTCTAGCTTGGCAATGAAAAAACTACGATTGGGCAGATCGGTGAGGCTGTCATAAAAAGTAGCTTCAAGAATTTTCGCTTCAATAACTTTCCGTTCTGAAATGATATTGAGCTGTTCTTGCCGGGCCGTTTGCAGCCACTTAAATTTCTCCGAGCTGTCTAGCTCCACGGAGCGAATCAAAATGAGCTGTCGGGCCTCTAGCGAAAGTGCGATCGCCTCTAAATGAATCTCCCGTCCTGAGAAGCGCGGCTCACTCCAAATACCCGAGCAAAATGCCTGCGTAGAGGATTCCTTCCAAAAATCCTTAGCATCCACCAAGAAATTTGCGAGAAAAGGAGAAAATACATCCGCCGAAAAAAAGCCCTGTGACGGACAAACAAATTCAAACTCTTGCTCAACCCAATCAGGGGCTTCCCCAATGACGGCCAAGTCATTGCCAAAGCGGTTATAGTCAAGGGCTAGAATCTGGAGCGCTGATAGAACTTGCTTGAGCAGTGCATCTTGTTGTTGCCCTTGAGGGGTGTCAGGGTTCATAACCATAATTAGTCAAGGGCAAATGTAAGCTCATAAAGCTCCGGCGCGGAAAGATAACGATCCGGAGAATTGTCATGAGTATTTAACACTTGGGTTTGATAGTCATCTTTAAGTGTATCTAATCCTTGCAAGGTAATGGGATCGACCAAAATAATATTTGGCTTAAGAAAGGGCTTGAGGCCAAGGATATTTTGGATATGGGGACCGATTGCGTTAAGCACCTGATGTCCGTTGAGTTCGATGAAGCCTGTGCTGGCAGCCCCCGTGGTAACAGCAATGCCTAAGCTACTGGGCGACTCACCTAAAGGGCCTAGAAGAGTCCCAGGAAGGGAGCCAGCAATGAGTCGTTTAGCGGCACTGAGGGCTTGCCTGGCGGGTGCGGTTTTCGTAGGGACTAATCCAAAAAAGGCCACGACCGTCTTGCCCAAAACATGGTTAATAACACCGCCTTCTTCCACCACCGTTTGAGCAATTTTGGAGAGTGTCGCTTTGAGGGATAGAAAGGTCCCTTCCGTAGCACTGGCCGGGTCATCACCGACCTGTGAATTCACCTCTCTTAAGGGATTATCTAGCGTTTTTTTCTCTCTTGGGCCAAATAATTCAATCAAAACCACACTAATGTCTTGGTGGACAGTGCCTTGGTGGAGAGCTTTGGAGTCTTGGTTGACGACTAGATTATCGACGTTATTTTGGGGCTCAGGTGCCCAAGAGGTAAGTGGCTGAGCGTCTGTTGCCTGGTTGAATGCCTGATTGAAGTGAGGTTGGCTAAACGAGCGATTCAGAAGCTTGGCGTACTGGTATTTGAGTAGGCTCAACTCGTTGACTTGTTGTTGTAGTGCTTTTGGATACTCACTGTCAACAGAAACATCCAATAGAACAATCCATCCTGTTGCGCTAGCCATTGTGGTATCAGTGGGCTCAGCCAGCGCTGGACTGAGCAGCAAATGCACATCAATCACTAGCCCCTGCTCAATTTGGAGATTGGGAAGAACCTCGTGGGGCTGTGACAATGGAAATAGCCCATCTAAAAAGCAGAGGCGATCGCCAATGTAATCCCCTGCGTGCAGTCCCTTGAGCCCATAGGTCAGGACCGAGCCCTCCCAGCTCATCAGCTGGCCTTCGGCGTTAATTTGTAAGTAGGCGGGCGATCGCGCATGGGTTGCAATCCCAATCAGGCAATCGGCGATCGCAGGGGGCAGTGTAAATGTCATCCCTCAAACCCCGCGCATAATTTTTTGGGCAATTAACGAAAAACACTCTTCAACCCCCAAACCCGTTTTAGCACTACTACAAATCAGGTCATGATTTTGGCTCTCGAGGGCAGTGATATCTTCGTCCGTGACTTCCCAATCCTTTTCTAAGTCGTGCTTATTAAGCATCACGACAAAAGGAATATCGCCAATGTGCTCGACCACCTTGGACTTTAGGTTAAGGGCTGTCTCCAAAGTCGATCGGCGTGTGCCATCGACCACCAAAATGTAGGCCGCGGCCCCCCTGAGGTAAGACATGCGTACTTTTTGAAACTCGTCTTCCCCATGGATATCCCAAAGCACCATGTTGATGATGTCGCCATCCGCTTCCACCAGCTTTTTGTCAATCTTGACCCCAATGGTTGTTTGATATTTCTCGGCATAAATGCCCTTAACAAACCGAGCAACCAAACTGGTTTTGCCGGTTGCAAAGGCACCCACCATACAAACTTTCTTTTGGAGCATAGCTGACTACTTTAACGGTAAGAAATTTAACGGCGAGAAAACAGTTGATTTGTGGCTGCAACATTATATTTTAGCGGGCAGGCTGAGTGTTTAGCTAATGGACTAGGTCACTAATGGAATTGGCTGACTAGAATTGGCTGACTGGAATTGGCTAGCTTTGAATTGGCTAGCTTTGAATTGGCTGGCTCTGCAAGATTGGCTAGTTTTGAATACTAGTTTTGGATAGTTGATGCCGGATGAGTCAATGGTGGCGCTTAAATTTAACGGGTTGAGTTACTTGGGGTAATCAAACTGGGATTGGAAACGCTTTAGCGTAGTCAAATCCAGCATGCCTGACTCCAAGACGACTAGCTGTTGATCATCCCAACCGGTGACCCCAGATAGCCCTATACTCAGCTGCTTGGCCAGCTGAATCCACTGCGCAGGTGCACTACCCGCTAGGTGTAGCACCTGGTTTTCATCGAGCCGTATAGTAACGGTCTTAGGCGGAGCTAGCAGGATCTGAAGGCGTTTGGAGGCGATTTCGGGCTGTAGCGATAGGTAGGGCTGCCACGTCATGCTGACTTTTTGGGGCGGCAGCTCAGTGGCGGCCAGCAGTGATGCAGGGTCTACGGCCAGGGGATCTTGCAGGCCTGAGAGTGAATAGCGTCCATGGCGTTCGCTATGGTTTAGAACGACCAGTCCAGGCTGCTGGTCTAGGCGGGAGACATAGGCTTCCCAACGCTGATGAGCTTGGTGGTTTAGGATCCCAGCGGTGACCAATCCGATACTTAGGCACACCATGATGACCCAAGCCAGTGCCTTTTGGGTGGGAGATAATGGACGTTTTATCCATTTGAGAAGCGCATCATAGGGCGCAGGCTTAGCCTGTGTGCTCTGGGCCTTGAAGCGAGACTGTAGGCAGTCTTCTAGGTATGGGCGAGTGCCTTCAAGGGCGCTTTGGTCTCCGTCAAAGTTGTCTAAGGCCGATTTAAAGGCTAACTGTATTTTTTCTTGGGTGGTCCGTAAAACATCTCGCAGCTCTTGGGGGGCCGTGCCTCGAATCACACAGGCTAAAACTGCCTGAGGGCCTTCTTCTAGCCAGAGGGTAAAATCTCCAACGGCGAGGGAGTCCAAGGTGGTTTCTGCGGGGGTTTGCGGATTGACGGAAAAGGAATCATTGACAAAGTCTTGAATGGCCGTCAGCATCGCCGAGACCAAATCTGGATCCTGGGTGGTGATGGCCTCAGCTTCGATGTGCTGAAGGACTAAGCCTGTTTCACGGTGGATTAAAAACACCTGCTCGACCTGATAAACCAGGGTGCGTAGGAGCACGACTTCGGCAAAAGATTTACCGGTTCTGCGAGCTTCTAGCCGCCATCGAAAACTCTGGGGTGACAGACTGTATTCCAGAGTTTGGTTGAGCGACTGTACGAGGTTACCAATGGCTGAGGCAATTGACTTACGCGTGGCCGGTCCAATGATGGGGAAGAGGGACTCGGCCAGGACTTTGCTGTCTCTTTGAATAGAGGTTTGAATGGCGTCTTCCACGGTGGGGGTGGCGGCATTGGTCAACAGGCCTGACTCATCGCTATGAACGATGGCTTCGGGGAGCAATTTGCCAAGGACTTCTGGGGTGAGCGATCGCATCACCAGCTCTTCTGGTGCGCCCCCTAACAACAGCTGACGCAGCGCTTCCAGCTCGTTGGCTGATGGCTCCAAATGACGACCATTCGACAAGTTGCCCTGCTCGTTAATATTCAGCTTCATTGATTGTCATCTGATACGCCAATTTTTTCTATATCATGGCCTGCTATGTCATCCCCCACATCATCGCCGTCACTGCTGAGCTGTTGTGAGAGTGCACCCAAAAGTGAGGATAGCTTGGTACGTTCTACCTGGGCACCGCGCTTACGCTCTAAGGTCTCTTTTTCGAGATTGGCCAAAATCTCCTCTATCTGCTGCTCCAGGCTATCTTTGAGGGCGAGCGTTTCATCTCTGAGCTCGGCCCGAAGGTCTTGGTTTAGCTGGTTCACTTGCTCGCCGAGTGATACCGCTTGGAGATCGTGCGATCTCGCTTTATCCCCTATTTCCTGACGAAGGTTCTGCCCTAGCCGGGTCACCGCTTCGACTCTACTGGATTCTTCTGCTCGAAGGCGTTCGGTGATCCTCTCGATACGGTCCATCATCCGATTTTCTAGGGCGGTAAGGCGTTGGTTGAAGCTAGTCTTGAGGTGAGTGTAGTCTTCACTGAGCCGCTGATCTAGGGTATTAAATCGCTGATCTAGTGCTTCAAACCGCTGCTCTAAGGTGTCAAACCGCTGTTCGTAGGTGCGTACTTGCTGGCCAAATAAAATGTCTTTGATTTTGTCGAGCTTGGTCCCGTCCGAGACATTTGGCGGGGGATTTGACTGCGAATTTGGCTGCGATGGCACCGAGTCCAGCTGCGATGGCACCGAGTCCAATCGTGTTGAGTCGCGTGGACTATTCGATGGTTGGTTAAGTATTTCCAGGGGACACTCCTGTGGCGGCGCTCGCCGTAAATTCTTCCTTCGTTGCTGGATGCACCACTATGGCTAAATGGCGGCTGAATGGCGGCGGCAGGGCGCTTCCAGTCAAATTGTTCGTATTTTAGTGCACCTAAGCTGAGATTGAGCCGTCCTTTTTGCAATCATTTGCAATCATTAATCTTCCGATGTGAAATCGATGTGAAACAATAGGGCCCTACTGTTTTTTGCTGTTGTTTTTCGGCTATTTTCACAATCCTATGCCCCACGTTTCGCTACGCCAGCTCACTGATGCGATCGCATCAGGCCCGGCATTGGTTAGCTTCTTGACCGATACGGTCCCCGCTTTAGCGACGCGGCCCGATCAGGCCGCATTGATTTATGCCGCTAAGGGCCGTCCGCCCAGTAAGCCCTTGATATTAATGGGTGCATCGTTAGCGGATTTGTTGCCCTATGTAGCCGGTGATGAAGCTGAACGGCAGGCATGGCAAGCGGTGACGCGCCAGCATTGGCCAGGTCAGCTCACCCTGGTGCTGCCAGCTAGTGAGCGGGTGCCCGCCGCTTTAAATCCTGCTGGAACAGGGACGCTGGGCATTCGAGTGCCAAATCATCCTGTTGCGCTGGAGGTGCTTACTCGCACGGGGCCATTAGCGACGACCAGCGCCAATTTCTCCGGCCAACCGCCGATCACAGAGATGGCTGAGATCGCCCGCGCTTTTCCCACAGCCCTAACCTTGCTTGAACCAGCGCCTGGGTCAGAGGTTGCTCAACCTGCTAGCAGCGGACAGCCTTCGACCGTTGCTCAGTGGTGCCTCGAGAGCATTGGTGGGGATCCGTCAGGGAGCCAGTGGAAAATATTACGTCAGGGTGCAATCCGTTTGTAGCGATCACGTTGTAGCGATCACGGGTTCGAGCTAGTGTGGGTGCTATCAGCGGCTGCCTCCCCCGTGATGCCTCGTGATCTTTCGACGAAATCTTGATGATTGATCCAGATAGTTGATCTCTTTAGCCGAAACTATATCCTCAAGCTACTTAATATTCACCCTCGTTATTCCATGACCCGTGACCTTTCTAGCTCAAGCCCTGAGGCTAATTTGAGTGATTCATCGTTGCAACTGGCCTATCAACGACTGCTGGCCCTTGAACGATTTAAGAGTGGTTTTTTAGCACGGACGTCCCACGAATTGCGATCGCCGGTGAATACTATTGTCAGCTTACACCAGCTGATTTTAGAAGATCTGTGTGAAGGCCCTGAAGAAGAAAAGGAATTCATTGGCCAGTCGAAAGAGGCGGCACTAAAGATGCTGGCACTCTTCGATCAAATTACAGCGGTCTCTAAGCTGGACATTGGCCGCGAGCCGCCCAAACTAGAAGCTATTGATTTGAGCTTTTTACTCCCTGAAGTAGAAATGCTCACGACCCTGCAAGCGGCTAATCAAAACGTTCGCTATGCGGTGGACTCACCCACCGATGAGCTGGAGATCAACAGCGATCCGAAGTGGCTCAAGAACCTTTTAGTGAGCTTGATTCAAGATGCCATTCCCCATGGCAAAATTTTGCGGCTGGCGGTGGAAACATTTCCTCAAAAAACAGCCATTGTGATTGAGTGCGATCGCACCGCAGACCAGCTCCAAAGCGAACTTGATAATATTGCCAACGCCGTAGATCTCCCACCGGCACCGGCATCGGTTCCTGCCTCTGTACTCAAGGCGGATGGCATTCCTAATAGTGATAGCATTCAGCTCTCTACTGGACTCATTCTGGCGACGGCCCACACTGCGTTGCCTTTGATTAACGGCCAATTTTCTATCGATCCCCATCCTGAAACGGCGGAGCGGAGCTGCCTTACTTGCTCATTTTTGTCTGCCTAAAATACTCATCTGCAAATACTCATCTGCAAGGTTCATGACAACTCAACCATTGCCGGCAGCGGGTTCACCGTTTGCCCCGACCGAAGCCCAGCACTTTAAAGCCCGTTATAAAACCTGGATAGGGATTACGATGCTCGTCATTGGTGTGATCGCCACCGTGCTAAATGTTTGGGTCATGCTGCTATCAGGCTCGTTTAGCTTCACGATCATCCCTTGCGTGTTGCCTGCCATCATTGGCTTTCTCTATCTCACCCGACCATATTTTGTGGTCGCCCCCAATCGCCTGACGATTTATAGCCCGATTGGTCAAGTCGTCAAACGCTACCCATTTAAGTCTTTCAACGATATTAAGTTGGTAAATGACCGCCTATATATAGAGAGTGTTGACGCGAACCTAACCGGGGCCGAGCAGGTCAAGATTTCCAAAGGGCTGACCCATGCTCAAGACTGGCAAACCCTTGAGGGCTTTACTCAATCTGAGGCGTAATTCGAGGCGTAATCTGAAGCGCAGTTCAAGACCTTGAGAAAGAAAAGCCTGATTTACAGGCTTTTTCTCTGGCTATTTTTAATCCCGACTATTTTAGTCGGGTATGATTGCTGTGTGTAATTGTGCGTGTTAACATCATTTCACTTCAGCCGGCAAGGGCGCATCCGTCTGGTTTTGATTCGGGTTGCGTCGCCCTGTATAGCTCAGTTACTCGAACATCGGACACTTTTTTAACAGAGCACTCAAACGAAAGAGCACTAAACGAAAGAGCACTAGCGAGAATTTAGATCTATGACGCAAGCTATCGATAGACCCGTTAAGCCCCAGATAACATTTACAGACCTCAAGTGTAAAGAGTGTGGCACACGGTATGACCTTGGTGCCAAGCACGTTTGTGAAGAGTGCTTTGGACCTTTAGAAGTCGCCTACAATTACGATGCGATTAAGCGCAAGGTTTCCCGTAAAACGATTGCCGCCGGGCCTCACTCTATCTGGCGCTACAAGGACTTTTTGCCGGTTGAAACCGATACGCCCATTGATGTTGGCACAGGCATGACGCCTTTACTCAAGGCCAATCGGTTGGCACGTCAGCTAGGGCTCAAAGAGCTTTACATCAAGAACGATGCTGTCAATATGCCGACGTTGAGTTTCAAGGATCGGGTAGTTTCTGTCGCCCTCACCCGTGCCAAAGAGCTTGGCTTCTCAACGGTGTCTTGTGCGAGTACAGGTAACTTGGCTAACTCGACAGCGGCGATCGCAGCCCATGCTGGCCTTGAGTGCTGCGTGTTTATCCCCTCTGATTTGGAAGCGGGCAAAGTGCTCGGCACCCTCATTTATGACCCCACCCTCATGGCGGTGAAAGGCAACTACGATCAGGTAAACCGCCTGTGTTCTGAAGTTGCTAACACCCACGGCTGGGGCTTCGTTAATATCAACCTCCGCCCCTACTACTCTGAAGGCTCTAAAACCTTGGGCTTTGAAGTGGCTGAGCAGCTGGGTTGGGAACTGCCTGACCATGTGGTTGCGCCTTGTGCTTCAGGGTCTTTGTTCACCAAAATCTACAAAGGCTTCAATGAATTTGTAAAAACTGGCCTCGTAGACGAGAAAGCCGTTCGCTTTAGCGGCGCGCAGGCAGAAGGCTGTTCTCCTATTTCTACGGCCTTCAAAGAAGGACGTGACTTTATCACCCCTGTGAAGCCCAACACCATCGCAAAATCCATCGCAATCGGTAACCCTGCTGACGGTGTGTACGCCCTTGAAGTTGCCCGTAAAACCAATGGCAACATTGAAGACGTCACCGACGCTGAGATCATTGAAGGCATGAAGCTACTGGCTGAAACTGAAGGCATCTTTACAGAGACTGCCGGTGGTACCACCATTGCGGTCCTTAAGAAGCTGGTAGAAGCCGGTAAGATTAACCCCGACGAAAAGACGGTTGCCTTTATTACCGGCAATGGCCTGAAAACTACTGAAGCTGTTCAAGGCTACATTGGTGAGCCCCTCACAATTGAGCCTAAGCTGGACAGCTTCGAGCGTGCTTGGGAGCGTGCTAACACGCTCAACCGTTTGGAGTGGCAGCAAACCCAGGTCTAGGCCTTATCATTAACAGATGCCTTTATTCCAAGTGGTCTGCCCCGATGTTGCAGGCTTAATAAAGGCATTCCTGTTCTCTCCAAATTCAGTACAACTATTCATCTTTAGTACCTATCCAAGAATATGCCCGTAAAAGTTCTTATTCCTACGCCCTTGCAGAAGTTCACTAACGATAAAGCCACTGTCGAATGTGACGGTGCCAATATTGTTGAGCTAATGGACACGCTAGAAAGCAAGTTCCCCGGCATCAAAAAGCGCCTGTGTGATGACAAAGGTGAGCTTCGTCGCTTTGTGAACTTCTACGTGAATAGCGAAGATATTCGTTTCTTAGACAACAAAGAAACTGCACTGAAAGATGGCGATGAAGTAAGCATCGTACCTGCTGTTGCAGGTGGCTAGAAAAAACGAATGCGTGCTGGCTGGCGTAAGTCG
>JBCDAG010000078.1:0-21227 GCA_039186165.1 Cyanobacteria bacterium P01_F01_bin.53 | reverse complement strand
TCAAGAACCTGATGTTCGATGGCCAGCCCGTGACAGACGATATGGAATTCGTGATCGCCACGAACAACTATCGCGCGTCGGGCGGCGGGGCCAACCTTAGCGCCACCCATCTGATTGGGGCCGATCTGCGTCAGGCGAATTTACAGGGGGCCGACCTTAGCTCAGCCAATCTAGAAGGGGCTGACCTCACAGGGGCCAACCTTGAAAATGCTGACCTCACACAGGCCTTTCTCACCAATGCCATCCTAGAGCAAACCGACTTGGACAATGTGAACTTTTCAGGGGCCCATTTGTATTACGTCAATGTTGCAGGAGCCTCTGTCCACAACATTAATTTGACCGATGCCCAGGTACTCCATACCCCCCTCGGTATCGGTGGAGCCCTGCCCTTAGACGCAGAGACCTTGGAGAATCTGCCCGCACCGAATAGGTTCTAACCCTTCCGAGTAAAACCTTAGAAACGACCACCCCAAAAACAGACACTACCACCCCAAAAAACTACCACCCCAAAAACCCTTCGATCTGGCTTGAGAGCGTTGTCGGATCGAAGGGTTTATTAATCACACCCTGGGCTCCGATGTCATAGAGCTTTTTGCGATCCATCGCTTTGGCTTTAGCCGTTAAAAAAATAATCGGAATCGCCTGGGTTTCCACGTCGGCCTTCAGCGCATGCAGGGTCGCAACACCATCCATATCAGGCATCATCACATCGAGTAAAATCGCATCGGGTTGATGCCCCTTCGCCTGCTCAATCCCTTCTTTGCCAGAATTGGCCGTCAAAACCTCCCACCCAGCAATCATCTTCAAACCGATCCGAGCCACGGTTTGGATATCGGCTTCATCGTCAATCATCAAAATCTGCTTAGGCGTTGTCATAGGTCATCGATAGAGGCATCAGGGAAATCGCCTGAGGGGAGGCCGAATGAGAGGCCGAATGAGAAGCAGCAGGAGCCGTCGGGCCCACCGAACTCTCCGCAGAACTCTCAGACGTGCCCTCTGAAGAGCTCTCTGAGGAGTGCTTCGAAGACTGCCCCAGCGGCAACGTAAAGTGAAAGGTACTGCCTTGACCATCAATACTTTGAACCCAAATACGCCCTTGGTGTTGTTGAACAATTTCACGACAGATGGCAAGGCCTAACCCAGTACCACCACGCTCACGAGCATCAGAAGAGTCTACCTGTTGAAAGCGCTCAAAGATAGACTCTAGCTTATCGCCTGGAATACCTCGGCCCATATCTTTCACTAAAAACTCTACGTTGTTACTGTTGTGACTCGAAGCGCTATTGTGACCCGAAACGCTTTGAGAAGAACTTTGCTCAGCGGGATGATTGGCCGGAGGCTTACTAGCTGATTTGCTATGGGCCATGCGGGCTTTAATCGTCACGGTCTTGCCCTGGGGCGAAAACTTAATCGCATTGCTCAACAGATTCGTGAGCGCCTGCATAATGTGGTCTGAATCAGCCAAGACCATGATGGGCTCCGCCTCAACGGCTAGATGCACATGGTATTCATCGGCCATAGACTGCATCGCTTTCACCGCATGATTAACCAACTCTGCCGCATTGCAGTTGACCGGCACCATACTGACCCGGCCCGAGCCCATGCGCTCCAGATCCAACACATCATTAATCAAGCGCGTGAGGCGCTCTGTGTTGTTGAGGGCAATCTCAATGAGATCATCCCCCTGCTGGCTTAAGTCACCTAGCTGGCCCGTGGCCAAAAGTTTGAGGGAGCCATGGATAGATGTCAGCGGTGTGCGCAATTCATGACTCACAACAGAAACAAAGTCATCTTTCATGCGTTCAGCCGCTTTGCGATCGCTAATATCGCTCACCAGACTAAATAGCCCTTGAATCCGATTCCCTTGCATATCAGGAATATAGCTAACGCTAGCCCAAAGACGCTGACCGTCTCCCTGAATCATCTCCAGCTCGTAGGTCACCTTCTCACCCGCTAGGGCTTTTTCTAGGTGGGGCAACATCTGCTGATACACCTTGGGATCGACGATATCGTTCACCTGCTTCCCCGTGATCTGCTTGTAGGGAATGCCATACCAGCTCTCGTAGGCGTAGTTATTAAACCGGTAGCGGTGGTACTTATCGATGTAGGCCACCAGCGCTGGCAGGGCATTGGTCACCAGGCGTAGCTGGTTTTCACTGCGACGCAAATCCAGCTGGGCTTGGGCGCGATCGCGCATTTCCCGACGCAGCTGTTGATTGGTTTCCCGCAGTTCAGCGGTGCGCTCATCCACCATTTCCTCCAAATGGTCGAGCAGCTCAGCATGGGTAATGGCCACCCCGATTTGGTTGGCCAGCTGTTGCATCAAATCAATTTCTAACGGGCTCCAGCGCCGGGCTTGGCTACACTGATGGGCAATCAAAAGGCCCCATAACTCACCGTGCCGAGTACTATCGTGTCCCCGCATCTCGGCACCACGTCCGTGCGCTTGGGTCTGGGTAAGGACCGGGACCACCAGCTCTGACTTCACCCCCAACTGATTGAGAATCGACACAATCGCGGGCGCAGTCCCCAAACCTGAGACCGTATCAATCACCGACACAGACTGCCGCTGGTAGTGCTCCACATACACCGGGTTCAACAGAGACTCAAACGCCTCAGACAAGTGACTCGACTGAATAGGCTGGCAATTCGCGATGGATTCAGCCGCCAGGGTAATGGGGCCTTGCGGAGGAGCCTGCAAAATCAAAACGCGATCGCAGCCCAGCAAGCCCTGCACTTCGCTGACCGTCGTTTCTAGAATGGTCTCTAGCTCTAAAGAGTGCGCCACCACACGGGTAATTTCAGCGAGCAAATGGCTCTGGCGATATTGCCCTTCTAGCTGTCGTTGACTCCGATGCTGCTCAGTCACCTCAATGCCTGAGGCAATCACAAAATCCACATGCCCCTGCCCATCAGTGAGCACCGTGTTAGACCAAGCAATGATGTGCTTTGAGCCCGTCTTATCCAGCCAAGTATTTTGGGAATAGGTGTTAGTCTGGCCGCCAATGAGCCGAGTAAAAATACCCTGCATCGCCAGCCGCTCTTCCGGCACCAGCAAAAAAGCCCAAGCCGGATGCCCCTTGACCTCAGACTCAAGGTATCCGGTCACCTTTTCACAGGTGTGATTGAAGCGCTGAATATTCCCCTGACGATTAAAAACAACAATCAGGGTTCCTGCCGTATTCAGGATGGCTTCTGTTTCTAAAATAGCCACACTAAAAACCTCGCTCTGGGAAAGAAGAGGTGGAAAATGAAGACATCCTTAATGCCAATAGCTAACAGTGTAGCTAACTAAACGGACAAAAACGGTCTCTTCAAAGACCGGCCAACAAAGCGTAATACCACACACTAGCGCAGCGTTTGCACGGACACTAGCGCAGCGTTTTTTCTTTTCAAAAAGCATTACAACAACATCAAAGAGAACATGCCCTCAAAAATAGCCAGGCCGATTAGGGAGAAGCTAGAACGAGGATATGGCAGCTATTAAAGCACACTGCTCAAGTTCAAGATGCAATAACACCCAAAAGGCCCATATCCCTCGCCACACAATCAGCCAACGCTATTGACCATGCACAATTCAAAGACTTTTGCATGACATAATTTCCCGACCCAATACCCCCAAGGTGGAACAGAATCTTCATGATTTACTCAGATTTGATCGTTATTCTAAAAGCCGTAGCCTTCTCAACACACGATGCAATATCTCTATTACTTTGCAAATACGAGTTTAGTATCACGCCTTTTGACATACCTATCCCAAAAGGTCACCCTTAACCTGGATTCAGTCACTGTCATTTATTTGGTCGATCGGTGGGTCGTGCGTATACAGCTTCGCGAGTCGCTATTGACCTCAAAAGATTTGGATTTTAGGGCCTTTCTCAAGGAAAACGGCTCCGCCTATACACTCACATCGCCAGTATCTCAGGCACTTAGAGGCTTAGATGCTGGTATGTCCATCACAGATGTGATGAATAAGTACCACGTGGTGGTGGTCTCCCATGGCGCGCTACAGCCAACCGATATAGAAGATTTCCGGGTTACGTTTGTGAAGGGCCTTGGCTACTGCCCGCCCAGCCTGGTGTAGAAAATCGACAGGCACGGGTGACTTGATTCCGGAGTCTCACGACCAATTCGCCTGGGACAACAGATTTATCAATGAAGTCATCAGCACCGTATTGGAAAGCTTGTGATCGCACGGAGTCCTCTCGATGTGCCGTTAAAAACAGAATCGGCAGCCGTTGAAAGCGCGTATCGGCTCGCAGCACCTGACACAATTCAATGCCCGACATTTCTGGCATCTCTACATCCAACAGCAGAATGTCAGCCTTGGCGTCAGCGTCATTCAGCCAATGCCACAGCTCCAATCCACTTTCAAAGGTTCTCACCACAAAGCCCCAGGGCGCTAGCACCCTTTTTAAGAGGGTCAGCATTTGTGGATCATCATCGGCGATCGCAACCTGTAAAGGTCGGCCATGATAAGACGCCTTAGATTGGAGCAGGCCCATGGCTGCTGTAATGGTGTGCAAGGGTGACGCAGTGCGATCGCCCACCAAATCGACCCCTCGTTTTGCCAACGCCAATCGCCGCTCTAAGCTAGAAGCCGGCTCTAACACCATCACAAAGCAAGATGGACGTTGCTTTGCCTGATCAACCAGCGCTGTCAGCGAGGTAGACTCATCGCCCGAGGCTTCAATCGAGTCCACATCTATTAGTAGAAGATCAGGCCTGCGTCGATGGGTCAACGTCGTCAGGGGCTCATCTGTGGTCAAGGGCTCACCAGTTGGCGAGGCTTGATCAGCCAATGGAACACTAAAGCGCTGCGCAGCCTGGACAGGTGTTGAGGCAGTTTGTAGGGCAACACTAAAGGTGATTGCCACCTCGCTCAGGGACTGCACCAGCGCATCATCATCGCTGACGAGTAGCACCACAGGCATCGCGTCCCATTCAGAAGAGAGGTCAGGGTGCTTGGTCTCAGCATGTTTATTATCAGCGTATTGACTATCGGCAAGTTGAGCTTCAGAGGCGATCGCATCATCGACCTGCTGACGTAACTGTTCTAGTAACAGCTCTAAAGATCGACTATCTACTAATGGACCGTCTGCCAATAGACTGTCTGCTGATGAAGTGTCTACAGCTGTCTTTTCTGCAGATGACCCGTCTGACGACTTTTTTTCCGCAGATGAATCGGCGGCAAAGCGAGTGATCACCGTCCGTAACTGAGTTTCTAGCTGACGGGCAATGCGTGACCCCTCCGGCAAGCCAAAACTGCCCAAAGAACCGGCCAATCGATGGGCAATCATCTGAGCTTGCGATAGTGCGATCGCTGACTCTTCCGTTCGCGCTGTCGTTCGCGCTGGCCCTCGACCGGTGGACTCCAAATCATCGCATCGCAAGATCGCAACCGCCTGATCCAGCAGCTTGATTTGCTCACTGGCCTTCTCTAAATAACGGTGACAGGCCTGGGCTAGCTTATCGGGCAAAGATGTGCGCTCTCCCATTTCAGCCCCCGTTAAGACGCCGGACTCCGAAACTGCCGAAGAAACCTGCAACGCGGCCGCCTCTAGGGCAAGCCCACGAACTACCTCATTCTTACCCTTTTTCTTACCTGGAGATATACCTGAAGCGCTCTTTGAGGATGTCTCTGAGGGTGTCTCTGAAGATATCGCTGGGGATGTGGTCGGGGATGGCTTCCCTACGTCGGTGGAACTGCCCAGCTTAGGCGCAGCGTTCTTACCTGCCACTGGTGATGGCGACGCAAATTTTTCATTCAGCCGATAGCCCAGCCCATAGACCGTTTTGATCAAATCCTTCGGGGCACCCGCCCCCTGAAGCTTACGCCTGAGCCCCTTAATATGGGTGCGAATAGCATCTTCACCCGGCGGATCTTCAAATGACCATAAGTCATCAATAATGCTCCCTAAGCTATACACCCGGTGAGGATGGCGCAAAAACAACTCCAACATCGAAAATTCTTTAGGCGTCAACCTCACAGGCTGTTGGTCAAACGCCGTTTCATAGGTGCTCGGATCCAGCGTCAACACCCCCCATTGCAGCACCGGAGGCAGGCCCTGGGAGTCGCGGCGCAGCAGTGCGCGAATGCGGGCGCACAACTCATCAAAGTCAAACGGCTTCACCACATAGTCATCCCCCCCAGCATCTAGGGCTCTGACTTTTTCAGCGGTGCTTTCTTTAGCCGTCAAAATCATTAAGGGGTTGGTATAGCCCGCCCCTCGAAATTGCTGACAAAACTCAATGCCATCCCCATCGGGAAGCATTAAATCCAGCACCACCAAATCATAATTAAATAAATCTAAGTAGTCCTGAGCACTACCACCATTAGTCGCAATATCGACGGCATAGCGTTGATGTATTAATTTGTCTGCCAAAGACTCCATCAGAGCCTCGTCATCATCCACCAACAATATTCTCATCGGTCCAACCCAGGAAGCCCGCACACTGCGCCAGGCTTGTACTGTCCAATAGGCAATCAAATAGGCACTATCCAATAACTGTTTATCCTTATGTTTCCACTTATTGAAGCTCCATTATTTTCATCATACGAACAGCCGCGTATAACCAAACATCAACACCACGTTGAAACCTTTTTTGTTACAAAAAGAGTCTTCAACAAAAGTAAACACTCTGACTTCATATCTTTTTGTAATGTTCTAGACGCACAAAACCATACAAATTAGTACTTTTCGCGTATGCGCAAAACGCCCAATCTCGTCACGTCACAGCAAGGCTTTCAAGTGAACACAGCTTCATAAAACAATCCCACAATCTCGCCCAGTGGGCCTAAGGTCATGGAAATTTCGCTTGTTCTAATGGCTAACAAGTCTCTGAAAGTGTTTATAAAGCAGTCGTATCAACAAATCAAAATGCGGGTTGTTATTATCACACGGATTGCATTGAAGTTCACCTCAAATTTATATTCCGGAAAATCACTTACAAAATTTTCCACGTAGCAGTATAAAGTCCCCACAGACAATGGTTTGATGACTACCTAAATTACCTAGAGAAAGTATGTGACAGTTAATGCCCAGAGGGTCCCTTACGTACCCTTGTCGCCACCCGCAAAACCTCGATAAATTAAACCAACAGCAGCTCCGTGATTTAACGCACAAAATCATTTACTGTTCATCTTGCGCCTATTTAGATAGAAAATGCGGCTGATCTAGACATACCGAACCTGTACATGTTTAGCCCAATAACTGCTTACTGCTTAATAAATAGGCCTAACCCAATGTGACGATTAGGATGTTCCTGGATAAGCGTAACCGTAAACATTGTCCTGAGTGGATAAGGCACGAATACCATAAGTGGTTCAAGCACCGGCGGAAAGGCGATCAAGAAGCCGCAGCTAACCGGGTTGGGCTCTGGTCAGGACTCGTCGTCGCGACGATTTCTGTCAGCTTCTCGGCGATTGGGGCATGGAATATTTTGGAGCAACAAAGCTACAACTTTTTACACCAGGCCAAACTGGCAATCACAGACACCCCTGAATGGGACGATCAGGTCGTCGTGATTGCCATTGATGAAGCCAGTGTAGAAAGTTTTGGGCGCTTTCCCTGGTCCAGAGATATCCACGCCGACTTGCTCGAAACCCTAGGGGTCGCACAGCCCGCTGCGATCACCTTCGATATTCTCTTTCCCGATGCAACCGAGCAGGACGCTCAATTCGCCCAAGCCATCGCCGGTAGCGATAATGTTGTCCTAGCCGTTGGCACCGATAGTAAAGGCAAACCTCTGGATGTCACAGACACCATTGCCACCGAGGCCCAGGGATTTTTCCAACGGGGCGATGTCAGCAATCCATCAGACGATGACGGCATCAGCCGCCAAATTCATCTACAGGAAGATCACGATATCCCCTCCTTGGGGGTTGCCACCTTAGAGGTCTATGCAGAGGCCCTGTCCAATACGGCTCAGGCGGAGCCTTCAGAAGAGGCCATCCTCCCCCCCCGCCCCCGTATTCGTAAACCCCATTCGCCTTCCGCACTTCCTGAAAACAGAGGACAGATTACCGAAGCACCAGAGGCGTTGTCGACGACCTTATCGGGAGATTCCTACAACGGAAAGTCCTATAACGAAAAGTCATCCAGCACAGTCGGCATTCCAGCAGCTTTTTCTCGACCCACGTCTTCTCGACCCAATTCTCCTCGACCCAATTCTTCTCGCCCCATAGGTGATCGCACGGACGATCACACAGGTGAGCAAGCAGGCGTTCGCAGTCATCACAACAGTCATAGCAACACACAGAACACTGCACCTAACATCCCCGATTCATTTGCCTCACCTTTGCCCCCTATTGAGTCAAGCGACCTAAACTCAGGCAGCCTCCTCGATCCGTTTATCCCTGACAACGAAACCATTTGGCTCAATTGGCCTGGGGAAATTCCAGCAACGCACGAGGCCGAAGGCACTGGGGAATTACAAATCTATTCCTACATCGATGTGTTGAAAGGCCGCGTCGATAGCAACCAATTTCAAAACAAAATCGTGTTAGTGGGCTCTACCCTCACGGGCGACGATCCTCTGCGTACCCCCTTCCAAAAAGATCCTCCCGTTAGCGGCGTCTATCTCTACGCGGCCACGATTAATAACTTACTCAATCAATCCTTTTTACGTCGTCCCCCTCGCTGGCAAACCACCCTTTTACTCATTACCTTGGCCCTTGGCAGCAGTCGGCTGCTCAGGCGACAGGGCGTTTATCGACGGCTGGCGGTGGTGATTGGATTCCCGATCATTTGGAGTAGCTTAGCCTTAGGCGGATTCATGGCGGGGTGGTGGCTACCGGTGGCGGCGCCCATCGGCACGATTGTCTTTAGCGCGATCGCTATCCAGCTCCATGAGCAGCAGGAAAAACAACAGCTGATGGCGCTCTTTTCGATGAATGTTTCACCCGGTACCGCCGAGCTAATTTGGCGGCACAAGGGAGAAATTTTAGACCAGGGCGAGCTGGCCGCCCAAAAGCTCACCGCCACCGTGTTGTTTATGGATATTCGGGGCTTTACTGGCATCGCCGAATCCCTGCCATCTCAGAAGCTTTTGCCCTGGCTGAATCAGTACTTTGAAACCATGACCGATTGCATCATGAACCACGATGGCATGGTCGATAAGTACATTGGTGATGCCATTATGGCGGTCTTTGGAGCGCCGGTCCCCCGCACGGACCCACAAGAAATCAAAGCCGATGCGATCGCTGCGGTTAAAGCCAGCATCGAAATGCACGAACGCCTAGCCGCCCTTAATCAGGAGCTGGTTAAGCAAAACCTACCTGTGATCAATTTTGGCATTGGCATTCACACCGGCCCCCTGATTGGTGGCACCGTCGGCAACCGCAGTCGGCTCAACTACTCCCTCTTTGGCGACACCGTCAATATCGCGGCTCGGCTTGAGTCCATGACCAAAACACTACCTGAGGAAACGCCTTTTAAGATGCTCCTTAGCGCCGATACTTACGACTACGCAGGCGCAAATTTGCCCGTGAAGCTCTTCCGCTCCACTCGCCTACGGGGTCGCACCGGCAATACCGATATCTACACCGTCAACGGCAAAATGGAACCTCCGAGACGACGCAAAACAGATTGGATTGAGCCCGTTAGCCACCCCCAACTCGTACCGCAGACCACTCAGCAACCAGTGGATGCCGTTGCAAAAGCGTCCTAAAAAAGAATCGTCCCCAAAAGAGAAGAGCAGAAAATCACCGAGGGCCTAATTCACAACCTTCGCCATATACTTACCCCACAGCTGTGCCGCCTGGGCACTACTGCCATAGGTGGGAGAGTTATCGTCATTGCCCAGCCAAACCCCTGTCACGACGGCATTACGGGGCACAAAGCCGATAAACCACAGGTCCACATTATCGTTAGTGGTCCCCGTTTTACCGCCTTCACCCAGGCCTAAGTATGCATTCCGTCCGGTGCCGCCCTGCACCACACCCTGCATCATGCCCACCATGGTATTGGCTACAGTGGCATCTATAGCAGGCACACGGGCATCCGCACTCTGGGAAAAGTCATAGATCACCCGGCAAGTGGCGAGATTGTTCACATCTTCGCAGTCGCTGCTATCGAGTACCCGCTGAATGCCGTGGGGCCGGTTCCAAACGCCCTGATTCGCCATCGCCCCAAAGGCTCCCGTGATTTCTAACGGCGTCACCTCACTTTGCCCCAGCACCAAGCCCGGCACTGGATTGAGCTCAGAGATGATGCCCATCCGCTTAGCCAGCGTCACGACCGAATCTAAACCCACGGTCTGAGCGACCCGCATGGCAATCACGTTTTCAGATCGGGCCATGCCAGCATACATATCCAACGCTGCGCCCCCGGATCGGCAGCCCGCCACATAGGAACCATCCCAGTTGATATCACTACAGGAAAATGTCTCACCCGGCGAAACCCCCTGCTCAATAGCAGCGGCATAGCCAAAAATCTTAAACGTAGAGCCCGGCTGACGCAAGGCCTGAGAAGCCCGATTGAACTGGCTTTCTTGATAGTCCACGCCACCGACGAGCGCCTCAATTTCACCGTTGGTGGTATTCAACGTCACCACGGCCCCTTGGGAAAACCCACTCTGGCCGCCCTGGTTGTACACCGTATCCCGCAGCGTGGTTTCAGCCGCTGACTGGGCGTTCAGATTCAGGCTGGTCTCCACGATAAAGTTGCCCTCGCGGGCTAGGCCCTTTCCCAGGACTTCATCCAGCTCGTCAAAAATATAGCTATAGAAGTAAGGCGCTCGGGTACTTTGCAACTGCTCACGGGCATTGGGACTCAGTTCTATGCGTGATCGCCTCGCCCGCTTCCCTTCTTCAGCGCTAATCATGCCTAAGGACACCATGCGTTCAATCACGCGATCACGATACTCCACCGCCGCCTGATAATCCTGCACTGGGTTAAAGGCATTCGGCGCAGGCAAAATCCCCACCAGCGTGGCTGACTCAGCAATCGTCAAGTCACCGGCAGACTTACCAAAATAAAACTGTGCCGCATCCTCAAAGCCATACAGGTTATTCCCCAGGTACACCCGGTTCAAATACAGCAGCATCAGCTGATCTTTGCTGTAAAAGGTCTCCAGCTTCAGCGCCACCACAGCCTCACGGATCTTCCGCTGAGCGCTATCTTCTGTCCCCACGTAGTCGCGATAGGTATTGCGCGCCATCTGCTGGGTCAAGGTACTGGCCCCTTCTCGAATCCCACCGTCGGCAATATTAGTCTTCAGCGCCCGGGCAATGCCCCACGGGTCTACCCCAATGTGCCAATAAAATCTGGAATCTTCTGAGGCCACCACCGCCTGAGGCAAATAGGGCGAATATTCCCGCAGGCGCTTCTTTTCTCGGTGGGCAATATTGGGCAGCTCATTGAGCGCCTCCCGCCCCTGCGCGCCTTCAGCAGTAATCAGCACCGGCCCCTGCACCGACTCTGTCAATGGCTTAATGGTAATTTTTGGCCACTGCAAACCCATAATCCAAAAGGCCAACAGTCCCGTTAGGCCCGTCGCACCGTACAGCCCGTAGCGCACCACATTCATGTACCAGGGCGGCGGATCAATGTAGCGCACCGTCACCGCATCTGCCAGCTCCACCGGCCCCAGGGTCAGCACATCGCCATGACGTAGCGGCAACGACTTCAGCCGCTTTTTACCGCGATAAATGCCGTTGGTCGATCCCTTATCCTTAATCACAAAGGGATTACCGGGCCGCGATCTGTCGCGGGTCAGGGCCAGGTGTGTCTGGCTCACAATCGGAGAGCGCACCACAATATCGCACGCCTTAGAAGATCGCCCGAGCAAATAGTGCTCACCCACTAACGGATACTCACTTGGTTTGCCCCCCGCCGCGCCGCCGGTTTCAATCAGTAGCCTCGGCACCCGCGCATCCGGCTTCAGTGGAATTTTGGAAAAATCCACATTGGCCTGCACCGTCTGAAACGCCTGGGTAATCGAACCGAGGAAAGTCTTAGGTGCCTGCGGGCTGTTTTTCCGAGGAGCTTTGCCAGGACGGTTAGGTGGCGGGGAAGTCATATCGCTAAAGAAGGGCGGCTCAAAAAACAGTATAGGAACCATCAGTCCTAACCCGATGGTTTTCGGACAAAAAAGTAGGGTTATGACCGGGGACGTCGACCACCACTACCTTTACCGGAGCTGCCTTTAGCAGAGCTGCCTTTAGCGGCTTTAGGATCAGGAATAAAAATCGCAGTCCCTAGCAAGCAAATGATGCCCACGTTAATCCAAATATCGGCCAAGTTAAAAACCGGAAACCCCGTCACGGGGAACACCTGTAAGAAGTCGACCACTTCACCAAACAGCCACCGATCAATCCCGTTGCCAAAAGCCCCACTCAAAACAAATCCATAGCCTGCGGCCTCCCAACGGTGAGGAAAACGTCCCACCCCCCCATAAATCGCTAAGACCAGGCTCACCACCATCGACAGCCACTTCAGCCAATCGCCACTTTCACTAAATAAGCTCCAGGCCGCACCGGGGTTGGTGACATAGGTAAAGTTCAGCACCCCTGGCAAAATCGTGATGCTCTCACCTAAGTCAAACGAACCCATCACCCACTGCTTCGTGAGCTGATCCAAAATGACACCGACGATCGCAATCAGCCAAAACAGAGCGTTTTTAGGTTTCATCATAAAAAGAACAAATCAACGTGGGAAACCCCTGCTGGGCAATCCTCAATAACTTTCACTTCAACGTTTGGCTAATCTGCCTTATCCAGAAGAACAGCAGGAGAACAGGCGCTAGTAGAACAGGGCCTTCCGTAGACCGTAGGAAATTAGCGCGATCGCACAAGCCACCATCACCTGCCCCGGAATCTGAACCACTGAGTAGTCCATTATGGCGCTTACCAGAGAGGATTCGAACTGGATCCAACGAAATAGCCAACCCAAAATTAAGTAGCTCACCCCAAACACATGGACCACCCCCAAGCCGCACAATGCCGCAAATGCCAAACGCTCTAGCGTTGCTCGCCCCCGAAACGCCAACCAGCCGCACAGCCAGCCAGCCGGAATAAATCCCAACAAATACCCGAAGCCGGGCTCTCGTAGGTATCCAACACCCGCCCCTTGAGCAAATACTTCAAAGCCAAACCGCTCAAACAGCACCACACCGAGCATCACATAGGCAATCTGGGAGAGTGCCGCCGCATTTTTACCGCCCATACAGCCCGTAAACAATGCCGCCCCAACCTGAAAGGTAACCCCTAAGGAGTAAAACTCAAGGGTGCCGCCCCCTGACCCCAACGACGAGAGCGGCACGCTAAAGACAAAGGCCTCTAGCCAAGTACTCCCAATCGTCAAGAGCAGGCCAATCAGCGCCCACAATAGCTCAGATGCAGCAAACACGTAACCTCTTTCCCACCGAGCCATCAACCTCTTCTAAGCATTTTAGGTCACCTCGCCTTTTTTACAGAACGTAACTTTTGCCCCCTTCTATAAAAATGCATCCCAGGGCACGCTTTACACTTGTTTGCATCAGCTGTTTGCATCAGCGTAACCATCGCTTAAAAGATCCCCACGATAGCCACCCAAGAAAACCCTATGTTTCCGACCCATCGCCCCCGCCGTTTGAGATCCAATGAAAATCTCCGCCGCATGGTGCGAGAAAACATCGTCACTACCAACGACCTCATCTATCCCTTGTTCGCGGTCCCTGGTGACACCTTCTCAAAAGAAGTCAGCTCCATGCCGGGGGTCTACCAGCTCTCCATCGATAAAATCGTCGAGGAAGCTAAAGAAATTTATGACCTTGGGATTCCCGCCGTCATTCTTTTTGGTATTCCCAACGAAAAAGACACTGACGCGACCGGCGCTTGGCACGATCATGGCATCGTTCAAAAAGCGACCGAAGCGATTAAAAAAGCCGTTCCCGACCTCACCGTCATCGTCGACACCTGCCTGTGTGAATACACAGACCATGGCCACTGCGGCTACTTAGACGTGGGTGACCTCACTGGACGGGTCCTGAATGACCCCACCCTAGAACTGCTCAAAAAAACAGCCGTCTCCCAAGCCAATGCCGGCGCAGATATCATCGCCCCCTCTGGCATGATGGACGGTTTCGTCCAAGCCATTCGCGCGGGTCTAGATGACGGTGGCTTTGAGGATTTACCGATCCTTTCCTATGCAGCCAAATATTCCTCAGCCTACTACGGACCTTTCCGCGATGCCGCAGAGTCGGCCCCCCAATTTGGCGATCGCCGCACTTACCAAATGGATCCTGCAAACGGCACAGAAGCCATTAAAGAGATTGAGCTAGATATCGCCGAAGGGGCTGACATGCTCATGGTGAAGCCAGCCCTGGCCTACATGGACATCATCTGGCGCGTCAAGGAAGCCACCAATCTACCGGTTGCCGCCTACAACGTATCTGGCGAATACTCCATGGTCAAAGCTGCCGCCCTCAATGGTTGGGTTGATGAGAAAAAAGTCGTGATGGAAACCATGATGAGCTTTAAGCGTTCTGGTGCAGATTTGATCCTGACTTACCACGCGAAAGATTTAGCACGCTGGTTGGGGTGATCAAGTCGGGGCAGCAGGGAATATTCCCCCACTGCCCAGAATCCCCTCAACATCTTCCTCAGGGTCTCAATTCAGTGCCTTAATTTCTCAATTCAGCGCCTTAAGTAAAGCGTCTTAATTAATAGGCTCCCGATCCTTTAGATAAAATCGTCGTCACTGTCTTCACCAGTAACCTGATGTCATACATCGGTGTCCAGTGCCGCTGATAGTGCAAGTCTAGATTTACAATCTCCTCAAAATCCTTAATCTCTGAGCGGCCACTGACCTGCCACTGCCCCGTCAGCCCTGGGCGCACATCTAAGCGCTGCCAATGACGCTCCGTATACTGACGCACTTCGTCCGCTGTCGGGGGCCTGGTCCCAACCAAGCTCATATCGCCTTTGAGCACATTCCAAAACTGCGGAAACTCATCTAGGCTCGTCTTTCTCAACCATCGGCCCACACGGGTCACACGAGGATCGTGCGTGTTCTTAAAAATCAGCCCCTGGGCCTCGTTTTTGATGCTAGCTTTTAGCGCATCGGCATTGCTCACCATGGAACGAAACTTCCAAATGCGGAAGGGCTTGCCCTGCAAGCCAAAACGCTCCTGGGAATAAAGAATAGAACCCTTCGAATCGAAACGGATAGCGATCGCAACGGGTACAAACAACACCCCCAACATGGCCAAGCCAACACAAGCTCCGACCACGTCTACAGAACGTTTAAAAGTAGAACGTGTTGAAACATGGGGTAACCGCGGAAAAGGTGGCCTGTAAAGGCTGGCCTGAGACGGTCTCTCTTCTACAGCTGAGTAGGATATGGCGCTACGTGACATCGATTCTCTCAAACGGCTTAACGGTGGTGACCCAGACATACGGACCCAAAACAGGCAAACGCAATATCTAACAAAACCAGACCAGCAGAAACTCACAGTGAGGTTAGCTAGGTTGATCGCAGCTAAATAAAGCGTAAATGCGATACAAGGCGGGTATATCCACTTAGCTAGACGCCCAAAGTTTGAGTAAGTGCCCACTCAATGTTTTATTTTCCTAAGTAAAATCGCGCAAATTCATACATTTCCACACCTTAATTGATGAAAATTGGCCGTGGTTACATGAAGCAATCATAAAGCTCCTCACAAAACTCCCGTCTCTCCGAGATTATCCACGATTCACTCACTCAAAGCGCTGCAAGGCTTCTGCAATGGGTTAGAGTAGGCAGTAATCTTGCCAAGCCCTTAAGTAATAGACAAAGGCACGAAATAAGGTTACAGATCGGAACGGAGCGGAGAAAAACAGGTGACATCATCAAACGCGGCTACAGAAGCTGGCACAGCCGAGCTCCTTAGTCAGCTTTCATCGACATGGCATCAACAAATTAAAGCCGACCTCCCCGATCAATCAGAGGAAACCATATCGGCCATTGCCAGCTGGCTCATTGGCGAAGCTGAACGGTTCGAAAGTATGGACGCGGCCCAAATCAAGCTGGCCACAAAAGCGATGGACTATCGCTACCGAATTTTTATTTCCAGGTACTGGGGACTTTCGCCTGAGCGGGCCTACAAAAGACTCATCCAAAAGCTCGGCGGCCTTTTTCTGATCCGGAGCAAAGTCCGCACGTGGATTGCCCTGAGCCGCGATCGCAAGCGCGCTGTTAAAGATGTGGTCCAAGAAGTCATCCAAGAAATGCTTCAGAGCGATCGCTACATGAAGCAGCAAACCCAGTGGATTGGCCAATGCACTACCAGGGCCAGCCTGCGCAACCTACTCACCCTCGCCACCATAGAAGAATATTGCCTCCGGCCCATTTTTAATAAGCCCCTGCTGGTCCACCGTTTTATTAACTACCTCAGGCGCTCCAACCGCTGCGGCATGACCCAGGTTCCCAGCGCCGAACTCATCCAACTCATATCCGAGGAAATCGGCACCGACGAAGCTGATGGCACCCTAAGCCTGCTAGATTTTGAGGCCTTAGACCGCTTTGAGGTCCAGAAAGATCTCGAAGAGCAGCAAGCCGCCCGACAGCTCGTCAAGCAGCAGTTTTCCAACTATCTCCATGAAAAGCTCGGCGAAACCGCCGTGCAATGGCTTGACCTACACCTGAAAGGCTACGCCCAAGACAGCATTTCCCAGCAATTAGGGCTCAATGTCCGCGAAGCCTATCGCCTCAGAGAAAAGGTCAGCTACCACGCCATTCGCATCTTCACCATCAAAGAACAGCCCGATCTGGTCTTCTCCTGGCTCAAAACCTCCCTCAAGCACAATAATTTGGGCCTCACAACCAGCGAATGGAGCGAATACTGGAACGGCCTATCCCAAGAGCAGCAACAGTTACTCGACGCGTTCAAATCGGGCCAAACGGTCAAAGAGATCGCCAAAGTATTTAATCTCACCGAAAAGCAAACGACCGGAAAATGGGCAGACCTTTACCTAAAGGCCCAAGACCTACGAGTTGCCAAAGCTGCCCCGAAATAGACACCTTGAAATTAAACTTTCATCAAATTAAGAACCAAAAATTCAAACCCAAAAAAAGGAACGCTGCTTCAGCGAAGCAGCGTTCCTTTCTTGTTTACTCATTGTCTAGCCAACGTTGGCAATCGCTCTGACGCTCACCAAAACTGAGCCATCACAAAATCTAGGTCTTAGAAGCGTTTCGAGCCTCCATGATGCGACCAAAGTTAAGCTTAAACTCACTCAAGCCAATGAGGCTACCGGGCTCATCATCCCAAGACGCAGACAAAACACCGTAGGTAAGGCCCAGGACACCTAAGCCAAAACAACCCATCGTTACCAGCAAGACAACCGAAGGCGCAAACTCTACAATTTCGTTACTTTGCAAGTAGTAAGCCAAGAAAAAGACCCCAACCCCAAGCGCTACCGGACCACCAGAAAGCACCATCATTCGGCGCAACATTCGACGGCTAACCGCTTCTGGAATTGAGCCATCAGAAGACTCATCGGAGCGCTTCTTCTGAGAACCTTTACCAGAAGAAGCATCTTTCTCAGCTCGGCGACGATTCATTGCTCGGATTTCGTCAACCCTCGCTTGAGCCTTAGCAGACACGCCGGATGCCGAAGATGTCTCCTTATCGCCTTTCTTCTTTGACTTAGCCGAAGCATTCTTTGCAGCCGGCGACTCGCCAGCATCCTTCTCGCGGGCACCTCGCTTGCGAGCACTAGAAGGCTCAAAGGGAAGTCCAGCTCTAGCAGCCTTATTCTTCTTTTTACTAGAGTTGGCGTTATCAGAGCCAGACGGTAAAGCCATCTCAAACCTTCTTTCTTGACGTACCCTTCAATCTTTATTGATGTAGCCGATAACCCACAACCGGCAACCAGCAACTACGCAGCGATATTTAGCGACGAATACCGAGCTTCTTAATCAAAGCCTTGTAGCGCTCAGGATCCTGCTTTACCAGGTATGCAAGCATCCGCTTACGCTGACCAATCATCTTAAGCAGGCCGCGGCGGGAAGAGTAGTCCTTTTTATTTTTTTGCAGGTGCTGGCTGAGTGTATTGATTCGATCAGTCAACATTGCAACCTGTACATCAACAGATCCAGTGTCGGTTTCATGAACCTGGTGCTCACCGATAATTTCCTGTTTGCGTTCTTGAAGCAGAGCCATACGCTTACAAATTAAATAGACAAAAGTAATGTAATCACAAGTCCTTTATAGTACCACAAACAAACAAGGTAGCAATCTCAACGCAACCACCAAACCACCAGAAATCTGCCCCCAAAGCATGACAACCAAAGCACGACAGAGGACTCAAACCAGCAGCCCATTTGCCCATCCGTTCGCCCAGATATTAACCCAGCGGTCAGCGGTCAGTGCCGCCGGGCGATCGGTTAGATTTTCGCAGCCCTTTGCCAGCCAATGTCCGTAAGACGTAACAGTTTCTCTTGATAGCTCGAAGGCCACAGAGGGAATTAAAGAAGGGTGACATTACAACTCACGTAATCTTCACAAAAATCCTGCTCCCTCATTTAGTCATCTCCAAATGATTCAGGTTCTTCGCACTCGTCAAGCATCAGCTTCTATATCCTCCAAGCCAGCGGCGTTAAGGAATCGTGCCCAAAGCTATCGCAATTACGCCTCTATGTATAGGAGCGTCTTCAGCGGCGTGATGGCAGCAACGCTTAGTGTTATTACGGGAGTTGGACCTGCGATCGCGACCACCAACAGGGATCTAGGCGAAACGAGCCTTCATACTTCACAAGAGCTCGTCACCAGCACATCCCACTCCATAGAACCAAGTCAAGGAATAAGGCCCAGTCATCCGGCCAGTCATTCACCCAGGAATCCACTAGGAACACTGGCAACCCAGGAAATGTACCGTGAGCTAGAACACCTCACAGGTCGTTTTGAAAGCGCCTATCTCTTCAGCAAAGCTCACAATCAACCCACCCAGCTCCGCATCGCGGACACGAGCCTCACCGCCAGTGGCAGCATCACACCCACAGTGCCTACCCCTCTCCCCGAGGAGCTGCAAGCAGCCCAGCAATTACTGAATGATTGGCAAGGTTTAATCAATCAAGGGGAGTACGAAGCCGTGAGCGATCGCTGGCAAACCGTCACCCAATCCCTACAAGATAATCCCCACAACCATCCTCACATTGCCAACAGAAACATCGGTCAAGCAAGCATCCGTTCTATCTGGCTCGATCGAGAAACCATCGTATCGGCAGGCTCCCAGCAAGGCCTCGCCAAAGTATTTGAAAACTTTAAAGCCGCAGGCATCAACACCGTTTTTGTGGAAACGGTCAACGCTGGCTACCCTATCTACCCCAGCGACATTGCCCCCGAGCAAAACCCACTGGTCCATGGATGGGACCCCTTAGAGGCCGCCGTTGACTTAGGCAAAGCCTATAACATGGAAGTTCACGCTTGGGTCTGGCTGTTTGCTGCTGGCAACAGTGCCCATAATCGCCTTGTTGGCCAGCCCGCAAACTACCCGGGCCCCATCCTCAGCGCCCGCCCCGACTGGGCCGGTTACGACAACCATGGGAACCTGATCATTCCAGGCCAAACCAAAACCTTCCTCGATCCGGCTAACCCCGAAGTTCGTCAATACCTATTCGACATACTCAGCGAAATTGCCAGCCGCTACGACGTCGACGGCATCCAATTCGACTACGTCCGATATCCATTTCAAGACCCCCAAGCAAATCGACTCTTCGGCTATGGCACCGCCGCCAGGGAACAGTTCCAAGCCCTCACTGGCGTAGACCCCATCATCCTCTCACCTAAAAACGGTGGTGACCCACGCCGTGCCTACTACTGGAACCAATGGGTCGCCTTCCGCACCCAAAAAATTAGTACCTTCGTTGCCGAAGCCTCCGATCGCCTACGACAACAAAAGCCAGGCATCACGATCTCTGCCGCCGTCTTCGCTGACGACACTCAAAAACGGCAACAAACGCTTCAGCAAGACTGGGAAGATTGGGCCGATCAGGGACTGGTGGACTGGATTGTCCTCATGAGTTACGCCAGCACAACCCAACGATTTGAAGAACTCATTCGTCCTTGGGTTGTAGAATCCAGCTACCGTTCTACTTTAGTGATTCCAGGCATTCGATTATTGAACTTGCCGGCTGCGATCGCCTTCGACCAGCTCCAACTCCTGCAAGATCTTCCAACTAGTGGCTACGCTCTGTTCGCTGCCGATAATCTCAACGGCGAAGTCCAACAGATGCTAGCGAGCACCCAAGGAAACAGTCCCCAAGCTAATTTTTCTTCCCAAACCCCATACGCCACAGCTTCCGCTCGATATCAATCATTACAGAGAGAATGGAACTGGCTTCTCACTAATCAACAACTGCAGCTCAATCCTCAGCGTGCTCAGCGATGGATTCAGGAAGTCAATGAGTTAGGACATACTTTAGAAAATTTAGCTAGTCATCCTTCAGAAATTAGTTTTCAGCAGGTGCGATCGCGCCTTACCAACCTAGAGAACAGCCTCGGTAACATCTTTACCGTAGAAACCGCAAGCGCCCCTTATCGCCTCCGCACCTGGCAAAACCGCCTCAGTACTATCAAGAAACTAGTGGCCTATAGCGAGACTCAACATTAACTCAGAAACGACCGAAAGTGCATAGGCCTCCGAATATATCGCTTTAGTCTTCAGTCGGACAAATGAGGAGTTAGTTTTCTGGCAGTGTTTGAAATCACACATAAACACCTCCTACAGACAATTCAAGAACAACTTTTATCGCAGATTTTCACCTCAAGTCGACGTAGTTAAGAGACAGCCTTACTTTCATCTATGTACTTGGATGCGATAGGCAATTCCTGGGTATTCCCATAGTCCACCCCAGCCTGAGGTAGTTTTTACTCTAGGCCAGGCCTCTTTTTACAGGAACAACTATCCATACAAAAATATCTTGGAGAACTAGCCATTTAAATTTATATGGCCAAGTAAAATTTGTCTCAGACCCACCATATTTAGTTGATGTTTCCAGTTTTCAACTGGGAATACTGTAGTGATGCCTTGCATCACTACAGTATCTATCAGGTTACGGGCATAAATAAACTGTTGAGTATTTACGATTAAATTATTCGTCCAAAAGAGAAAGGATCAGAATAAACGTTCCGTCTTCCCTCTCTAAAACTTTTCCTCAATCAAGCTTAGTCATAAAAAATACTTAATTAGGTGCCGCTATACAACTGTGGAAACATCCAAAAGTGAGAAGTTCGTAGCAAAGAAAATTTTCAGCAATATC
>JBCDAG010000077.1:0-21408 GCA_039186165.1 Cyanobacteria bacterium P01_F01_bin.53 | reverse complement strand
GCCTAAATTAGTTCAACCCTGAGTCGTCTGGAGTATAGTTCTGTGTGATCGCTCTTGAATGAGTTAATAAGTGCCGCAGTGATAAGTGACGCAGTGATTCAATGTCACGGTGTTTCAGTGTCACAGTGATGACTTGGATTGTCGGATTCCTAATGGTGGGCAAGAGATGGCTCAAGGCGTGATCTTCCAGAACCCTAATTGGAGTGGCTTTTGATAAATAATGAGTGCTAGGAAATTGTTGAAGGTCATCCTGATGGTTGTTTCACTGCTAGGGGCGGCAGCTATTGCGGTGTTGGGTAGTGCTGGTTTGTTCTATGCGTATCGTCTCTCGCTACGTCCGGCGCGTACGCCCGAAGCGCGATCGCTTTTCCAAGGCGTTACCTATGAGCGTCATGTATGGGATAGCCCTAGGCCTGTGCTGTTACATCTGGTGACGGTGGACCTAACCGCTGAAGGCATTGATTTTGTCGTGACGCCGCCTGGGCCTGGGTCCAGATCGACCCGGAAGGCGTTTAAAAATATGAAAATTCCGGCGGATACTGTCCCTGGTTTTTTGGCGAGCCAGGGTGTGCAGGTGGCGATTAATGGAAGCTATTTTTCGCCCCATCATGTGCGATCGCCTTTGCACTATTATCCCAAAGTCGGCGAGCTAGCGTATCCCATGGGTGTGGCTATTTCTGATGGTGAGCGTTATTCGCCCTCTGAAGACGGCTGGGCGGCGCTTTGCATTATCAATCATCGAGACATTCGCATTACTGCTTACGAGTGCCCGTCTGAAACGCAACAAGGCATCGCAGGTGATCTTCAGTTTGTCAAAGATGGCCAATTCTACACGGAAGGCTTTGAAATTATCACAGACAATACTGTTAGGCTGATTCCCCGGACTGCGATCGCGGTAAATAAGGACACGACCAAGCTATGGATTGTGGTTGTAGATGGTCGGCAAGCTGGTTACAGCGAAGGGGTTGCTTTAGTCGAGCTGAGCGATTTTTTGATTGGATTAGGGGCCGACAGGGCCTTGAATTTGGATGGGGGTGGCTCCTCGGCTCTGGCGATTGATGACCAGGGTAAACCCACGGTCCTCAGTGCGCCTATTCAAGCGAGGGTGCCGATGCTGCTGCGCCCGGTGGCTAACCATTTTGGTATTTATGCACAACCCCTAACGACCGAGACCCAGCCCGAGCCTGACATCTAAACCTTATCTATCTCAAGAGTAAAGGATTCGGAACGTGAAGGACCCAGAGTATGAAAGAGATGCTTGGATTTTCTGATTTGGTCACTGATAGCCCAAAATAGGAAGGGCAGGGTTTAAGGGCTGATGACCATGGTGGAGCACGGTAAAAAGCACACGAGTGAAGGACCCAAGGGCGAAAAGGCAGACGCCGGGAAAGTGTACTTGCTGGGTGCTGGTCCTGGTGACATTGACTACTTAACTGTGCAGGGGCAAACGCTGTTGAACCGGGCCGATGCGTTGGTGTACGACGCCTTAGTCGATAAATCACTGCTTCAGTTATTGCCTATGGGCTGTGAGCAGTGGCCGGTTGGAAAGCGGGGGCAGCAGCCGAGTACGCCTCAATCTGAGATTAATCAGCTGCTGGTTCGGTTGGTGCATGACGGAAAACAAGTTGTGCGGCTCAAGAGCGGTGATCCATTCGTTTTTGGACGAGCGGCCTCAGAAATTCAGGCCCTCAAGGCCGCCAACTGTGACTTTGAGGTGATTCCAGGCCTCTCTTCGGCCTTGGTTGCCCCTTTGTTAGCCGGTATCCCGCTGACAGATCCGGTGTTGAGTCGAGGGTTTGGCGTATTTACGGCCCATGATCTGGATGCATTAGATTGGGCTGCGATCGCCCGATTGGATGCCAGTGTGTTTTTGATGGGCGGCAGGGGCTTGCGGGAAATCTGCTCCCATCTGATGGCCCATGGCAAACGTCCAGAAACGCCGATGGCTATCGTGCGTTGGGCGAGCCAACCTCAGCAGCAGAGCTGGCAGGGCACGCTGTTGAGTATGCCGCAGCTTGTGGGTGCACAGAAGCTCTCTCCCTGTGTGCTTGTTATCGGTGAAGTGGTTGCCCTCAGTCAGTATTTGGCTGCACCCAAACCTCGGCTTCGCTCGCTTGCGGGTAAAACAATATTGGTCACGCGGGCGGCCAGTCAGGCCAGCCATTTTAGCGAGATGCTGAGGGAGCGAGGTGGCTGTGTAGTGGACTTGCCTGCTTTAGAAATTCGTGAGCCTGCCACGTGGCAACCGATGGATGATGTGATCGCACATCTTGATAGCTTTGACTGGCTAGTCCTCACTTCTGCCAACGCTGTTAACTTTTTCCTAGACCGATTGCTACACCAGGGCAAAGATTTCCGGGACTTAGCCGTGCTGAAAATTGCCGTCGTTGGTAAAAAAACAAACACTTTTTTAAATCAGCGTGGTCTCAATGCCGATTTTACCCCCCCTGCTTTTGTGGCGGATTCGTTAATAGAACACTTTCCTGTAGATCCCACAGGCTTAAAGTTGTTGTTCCCACGCGTAGAGAAAGGCGGGCGGGCGGTACTTGTGGAGTCCATGACAGCCAAAGGGGCCATGGTGACAGAAGTCGCAGCATACGAGTCTGCCTGTCCTGAGGCTATTCCGCCTGCCGCTAAGCTGGCGATAGAGAGCCATGGTGTGGATGCGATTACCTTCGCGAGCTCTAAAACGGTGAGGCACTTTGCCCAGCTCATGGAGAAGACCTTTGGTGAGAACTGGTTGGCTTTGTTAGAAGATGTGGCGATCGCATCCATCGGCCCACAAACTTCAAGAGACTGCCGTGAACGGTTTGGGAAGGTGACCTTCGAGGCCAAGGAGTATACGCTTCCAGGCCTTACCAAAGGGTTGGAAGAATGGGCCCAGTCAGGAATTAGCCAGTTAGAAATTAGCCAATCATGAATCAGCCAGCTATGAATCAGCCAGTAGGCAAACGACGCATTATTGGTCTTACGGGCGGGATTGCGACCGGGAAAAGCACTGTGTCAGATTATTTGGCTCGCCAATATGGTTTGCCGATCTTGGATGCTGATGAATACTCCAGGGAAGCCGTTGCTAAGGGCAGTGTGATTTTGGAGCGAATACGTGATCGCTACGGCCCCGAAATTCTCTTGCCTGATGATGCTCTAAACCGCGTGAATCTTGGTCAAATTATCTTCAACGATGACAACGAAAAGACATGGCTAGAGCAACAAATCCATCCCTTCGTCAGGAACAGGTTTGCAGAAATAACGGCAGAAACACCCTTGGGGCAGGCTTTAGTTTATTCAATTCCTTTACTTTTTGAGGCTAACCTTACCCACTTAGTGTCTGAGATATGGGTTGTTGCTTGCAGTCCCGAGCAGCAAAAAGAAAGGTTGATGGCACGTAATCATTTATTCTCCAGTGATGCTCAGGCCCGCATGGATGCCCAAATGGACTTGACAGAAAAATGCCGGCAGGCAGATATAGTTTTAGATAATTCGGGCGCTAAAGAGTCTTTGTTTTCTCAGGTAGATGATGCTCTAGGCATGACATGATGGGCCTGAAATGATTACTGATGCTGCCAAGTAAATAGGACAGCGTCAACTCTTTTTTCTGATGTCGATGACCCTGATGTCGATGACCATAGAGTTTCAGAGTACTTGGCTTTGGTTTGTATGAAATTTAAAAGGGTTTGGGCTTTGGGATCTTGGCTGAGCTTGGTCGGTAATACCGCTACACCTATGCCATCGTCGGCTAATAAGTTAGAGCACCTTTCAATAAAAAGGCGCTCCAGTGCGAGTTGATTTCGCACAAGCTTGCCGTTATTGATGGGATTTTGGTGAGTGTATTCTTCACTGCGGTAAAAATAATCGGCGACATAGGCGTATTGATCTTGGTAAAACAGCCAAGCTTGGGCTACGTCTGGATCTCCTTTAGAAAGCGCTGGCTTGGATGTTTTAAACGTGCCTGCTTTTAGTCCTTTTGCCGTAGCTAAATCCTGAAATGTCTGTAAGAAACTTTCTACAGTTGGTTTAAAGGCACCACAAGGCGGAGCACACACAACAAGATCAAATCCACCTTGCTTAATGATGTTGTAGAAATGATAACCCCAGTGAAATGGCTGCAAAACGTCAATATTTTCTAGGGTGAGTGGCTCACGTTGTGGCCTCTCTGTTAGCTGAGAGGCTTTGTACTGAATGCCGAGTTGTTGGCTCATATGGCTCAGTAGCAGATTGTCGAGCTTATGTTGTGCCTTGGTATCCAGCTTGGTAATCTCCTCTCTAAGCAGGGCTGCTCTGGCATATTCTGGAATACTTCGAGCCTTGGCCAGCATCTGGTTGCGTGACTTGTAGTGTTCGAGCGCTAGGTTTTTTTCAGCCAAAATGGTTTGGTATCCATCTGCAGCAAGAGGTTGTAGTAAGTTTCCCTGTAAGATGCTGCCTTCTCCAGCTGTATTGACCTGATCGAACCGCTCTTCATCAACTGTGATGAAGCCTACGAGACTGTTCCCTGCCATCACATTAAAGGCTAAGTTCGGCAGTGGCTCAATGTCTTTTTCGGTACGTGCTGTAGCGATGACATGGAGCAAAAGCTGTAGCCTCGTGGTTTCAGCACTGCTGGCTGAAATATCAATCCCATAAAGGTTGTTTTTAAGAATACGCTTTTGCAGAGGTTGAATAAGGTTTGGTTGCGTGGTTTCATCTGGGTATTTGGTATTGCCCTGATTCTCTTGGAGGCCAGAACGCCAAATTTTTAGTTGGGTATCTTGATTCTGTTGGATATAGCCTGTCAAAATACTGAAAATTTCGGTGAGTCGTTGATGTATTGTGACCAGGTAATTGCCACTGCCACAGGCGGGATCGAGTATTCGTAGCTCAGGTAAAATCTCCTGAATTAATCGACGACAAAACTTTGTATTAGCATTAAAAAAGAGATCGTTTAACGTGTGTGCCGTGTGCCCGTTGGAACTGTTTTTACCAGACTGTTGTTTGGGTGTAACACGATGAGAAAGGCGGTCGAGAAGAAGGTTGTCAAGTGATTGCTGACTGAGTAGCCTCCCGAGCTTGGAGGTGCTACTTGCTTTGACGGTAGATAACTTGAAGTTTTGAGCGCTAGGTGTCCTTTGGTTGGTCTGCGCCTGATGGCGTTCTAGTAAATAACCTAGGCTGTCACTCAGCCACGGATTGAGAGATGCAGTGTTGGTTTGCTCACTCAGCCAACCTAAAATTGCCTCAAAGGGCTGATCGCCGATTGCGATGTCACCATATTGTTTCTCCAATCGATGGTCTTCAAACAGAGGTCCGAGAAAGGGTACTTTACCTACGTGTGATTCGAGTGCCAAGGGCCTTTCAATAGTTGGCAAGGCAAGACTTTTGTAGAGAGGCTGTAGATAGTTCTTGAAAAAGAGATCTTTGCCTTGTTGTAAGGCGACGCCAAAACGTGTTTGCAAATACCAAGTGTCTTCGGCAAGCCACCCTCGTTGTTGGATGCTTTGTATGCAGATAAGCCTTTGTAGGGTCAGTAAAGCGTAGGCTTTGCAATCTGCGGTGTTACCAATGCCTGTAATGTTCTTGCTGAGATGTTCTATGAGGTTTTCAAAGGCTGCATAGTGAGTGTCTCTCTCCTCCATCGTCTGAGAGGGAAACAAACCTTGAGGAGACTGAGCAAATCGATGCAGCCGAAATTTCCATAGTGCTGTAGGTTGCCCTGCTACGTACAATGCACTTTCCTGAAGTGATTGGCACCAAAGGCTACGGGTTTTTGCCGCATCCACAAAAATGACCAGTGGCGTATGTGTTGGCTCATCTTGCTCTGGATTGTAAGTGGGCGTGCTATGGGCAGCGATATCTGTATAGGTTTGCTGACGTAGCTGAGATGTGAAAGGGGTTTGCTCTGTGAGGAAAACTTGCCAAACGGTTACGCCGTCTCGATAGGCAAGGGGATAATAGGGTAGCTGATAGCCTTGTTTGAGGGTCTCTTGGTAGCGAGGATCAGGGTTTGCCTTTTCCCAGCCAAGGGTTTGGGTAAAGAGTGTCAGGAGATCGTGCGATCGCAGTTGTTCTAACGCAGCTGTCAAATCCAGTGGACTGTTTAAGGCCATGTGCCATTCCTCAAAGATTTAACCTCAGTAATGACGATTGAGTGCATTACCTACTGCAATCACCTACTCACTGAGCGAACTTTCTGCTTTAAGGTCTGTGATGTTAGCGCCCTGAGTATTATTAGCAGGTTGGGCAATGGCATACTCTTTGAACCGGTCCAGATCGGCCTGTAGCGTAGAGGTCACCACCCGATCCACAAATGAGCTGCTCATCATAAGCCGAGCCAAGATAGATGGCAACGCATAGGAAATGCTCATTTTTACAGTGCTGGTGTTATCTTTGTGTCCGTAAAAACGAATAGCCCCTCGGTTCGGCAAGCCATCGACGGATTCCCATTGGATGATTTGCTGAGGGGTTACTTTGACGATTCGTGATAGCCATGAAAACGAAAGACCGGCCGTTTCTAGCTTCCATCGGGAAAGTTCAGGGTCGTCTGGCAAAATTTCAACAGAATCAATCCATTTCATCCATTTGGGCATTTGTTCAAGATCAGACCACATCTGCCAAACATCTTCCACAGAGGTCTCTACATCTACATGGACGGTGTGTTCTAGCCAATTTGCCATAGGGAAAGCCGTGGTGTCAGTAACCTTTACTGGGGTTCTGATTTTAAAGACGCCATGATCATTCTAACGGTATGTTGTGACACTGGTCATGGTTGGCTATGGGGATTGTTTGGGGATTCTCTAGGGAAAATTGTGCGGTGTTGTGTCCATGCTCAAAGGTATTCCTTAAGGCACCTCAAGGCATCGTATCCAGATTTTTACCACCTCATCAGAATAACCCTTGAGCCAAGCTCGCAATTTTATGGTTATCTACTAACGTGGTGAAACGATAGTTTCGTTGCGTATAGCGTCGATTCCCAGCAGTTCCTCGCTTGCGAGTGGGTGATTGATGAGTTTCCTGCCAGGTTATTCCTGATCTTGGTGCCGTTTTTGTGACTGTTTTGCCCTCTGCTGCTCTACCGTCTTACTCTGCCGTTTTATATGTCTGTTCTATACGTCAGTCCAGCTGGTCAAGATAGCCATGAAGGCACGGCCCAGTTTCCGTTTAAAACCATTACCCAGGCTTTGAGCCAATCGCGCCCTGGTTATGTTGTACAACTGGGAACAGGAACCTATCAGAGTGAGCAGTTTCCATTGGTGGTGCCCCCAGGGGTTACGGTGACGGGTGGTCAGGGGCAGGCTGTCACGATTCAAGGGGGTGGGGTAGCGCCTCAAGGTGAGGATGAGGACCGCTCTGGTAGCGAGATTGGGAAGCAAGCTAATGTGACTCTCGTGTTAGGCGATCGCGCCCAAGTTCGAGATATTACAATCACCAATACCCAAGGCAGTGGATTGCTCGCCGATGACGGCGTTGCTTTGATTGTGAATAATCGTCTGGTTCGTTGCCAGCAATACGGTGTGCTGGTAACTGGCTTGGCCCATCCTTTCATCTCCAAAAACGAGTTCGTTGAGAACCGCGAGGCCGGACTTTGGATGGATACCCAGGCCAAGGGGGAAGTCCGCCAGAACCGTTTTGAACGCAATGACTACGGCATTTCACTGGCAGGCCAAGCTGCTCCGTTACTCATTAGCAATCAGCTAGTGGAGAATCGTTTTGCTATTTTGGCTGCTGAGCAAGTGCGTCCCGTTCTCAGGCAAAATAGTGTGGCCGCAAGTCGGGACACAGCCTTATGGGCTAAGGATCGTGCTCAGCCAGATATCGGTCATCCTCAAGACCTTGGCAGTAATCATTTTGAAGACAATACTCACGATATCTTGAACGATGCCGTGGCCCCGATTACGACTGCAGGCAACCAGCTCAACCCAATCCGTGTAAAAGGACGAGTGGCTTATTTGCCTAGCGAAATCCCTGATGAGTCGGCGGTCCCTGCGGTGTTGCTGGGCAATGTTGAGCCTAGCCCGTTTGAACCTTTGCCCTCGCCACCATCTAACGAGCCTTTCCCACTGAGCTTAGATAGCCGCTTTAACGATTTAGTAGGGCATTGGTCAGCACCCTTTGTGGAAGCCTTAGCTGAGAAAAATCTGATTAAGGGCTTTTTCGATGGGACTTTTCGACCCGATGCGCAAGTGACCCGTGCCCAATTCGCGGCCCTTGTTGCCGCTGCTTTTCCAGAGGCCCCTGCCCTGGATGATCGGCGCATTAGTCGTTTCCCTGATGTGGCTGCTGATTTTTGGGCGGCCCAGGCAATTCGCTATGCCCAGTCGCGTGGCTTTATTTCTGGTTTTCCAGATGGTTCTTTTCGACCCAATTCACCGCTGACGCGGGTTCAGGCCATTGTGGCGTTGGTGAATGGTTTGGCGCTGGGGAATGGTCGCTCTGAGGCGCTGTTGATTTATAGTGATCGCGCCCAAGTCCCGAGTTATGCCATCGAGCCGGTGGCCGCTGCCACCGATCGTCAGATAGTGGTGAGTTACCCCGATCCCTACACCCTACGACCGCTAGAGCCAATTACCCGCGCCGAAACTACAGCCTTAGTACATCAGGCGTTAGTCGCCGCTGATAAAACACCACGACTAGCTTCTCCGTTTATTCCTGAGGTCGCTACCGCTACACCCAACTTTACGGATCTCTCTTCTCAGCACTGGGCTGAGGCGTTTATTGAGCCTTTAGTGCGGCGAGGGTGGCTGAGTGGCTTCCGAGATGGCTCTTTTCGGCCTGATGCGGCGATGACCCGTGCTCAGTTTGCGGCTTTGCTGGTAGGGGCCTTTAGCCCTGAGCCCAAACGTCCTGCTGTGACCTTTCGCGATGTACCTGACGACTTTTGGGCCGCGGCTGTCATTCAGAAGGCCTACCGGGCGCGATTTATTTCTGGGTTCCCTGACCTGACCTTTGACCCTAACTTTCCCTTGACTAAGCTGCAAGCGTTGCTAGCTTTGGTGAGTGGCTTAGCGCTACGTTCGATTTCTCCGCCAGAGACGCGATCGCTCTTAATCTACAGCGATCAATCCGCCATCCCTCGCTATGCGACCAGTGCAGTAGCTACGGCCACTCAGCTCGGCTTGGTTTTCAACCACCCCCTTATTTCGGAGCTTCGACCCAACCGCACCGCTACCCGGGCAGAAGTTGCGGCCATGGTCTATCAGGCCCTCGTGCTTGCTAATGAAATGCCGCCTGTCACCTCCCCGTATCAGGCCCTTATCGATAGTGCTTAAGTCGGCGGTAGCTCGTTGGTTTTAGCCCGTGGATCTTTTCGTAATGCTTGACGCAAGTATGATGCCAAATGCATCCGGCATCATACTTGCTATAGAATGAGAAACTAATACTGTTAAGTTCTGTAATAAGAAATCACTATGGCTGAAATGCAGTTCGCTCGTGGCGTCAAAGAGGAAGTCGTTCCTGATGTCCGTATCACCCGTGCTAAAGACCTATCTGACGCTACGGCAACCTTTTATTTTGATCGGCCTAAGGCGCTTATCGAAGAAGGCGGCGAAATCACTGGCTTGTACATGGTGGACGAAGAAGGCGAGCTGACCACGCGCGATGTAAACGGCAAGTTCGTCAATGGCGAACCAGCCGGGATTGAAGCTGTGTTCGTGATGCGGGGCAATGATGAATGGGAGCGATTCATTCGCTTTATGGATCGCTACTCTGCCGCGAATGGACTGGGTCTCACAAAGAGCAACGAATAAGGCGTTTAGACGGCCTGGATTCGATGTCCGTTTAGAGGGTTGATATAGGCTCAGAGCTCGTTAGCAATGGCATCGCTGCTCCTTTTTGCTACGCCAAATCCCGATCAGAAATCTGTCTCTGTAGCCTGTGCCGTTCTGACCGTCAGCGACACTCTCACCTCTGCGACCGATCAAAAGCGGCCAGCTCATGCAAAGTCAGCTGGTCGCGCTGCAGAGTATCGCGTGAGTCACTGCCAAATTCTTAAAGATGACCCCACGCGAATTACGGCCCTTGTAAACAGCTTGGCCGCTCGCGAAGATATCCAGACGATTTTACTGAATGGGGGAATTGGAATTGCCCTACGCGATACGATGTACGATGCGATTCCCCTAGCTTCTCACGAAAGAACTGCCCGATTTTGGCGAAATCTTTCGTCAGCTTAGCTACTCTGATATTGACTCGCGTGCGAGCGCCTCACGTTCAACAGCAGATATTCATATTCAAGAAATAACAGCACCCTCATTTTTGCCGTGCTCGGTTCTAGTAGGGCTGTGAGGCTGGCGATGGAAGCGTTGGTATTGCCCGAATTGATTCATCTGACGATGCTCTTACGGTCTTCGTATCCCTAACAAGAGAGCCCAGTCGTTAATCGAAACAATAAAAGCTTGAAACCCTTGTCGAGATTGATTTAAGGGGATTTTTAGATGGTTGTGCAACAAACGGTTTACCTCCTTTTTCTGTTCGGTAAACCTCACTTCATTGTGTGACTGTACGGTCCAGGTTCGGTGTGCAATCTACACCTGACGTCAACAAACCTCTCTGCAATTATGAGTGTGTTGGCAAAAGGCACCTCCAATGAAGAAACAACATTTTTCAACTGCTCTTCACGAGCTCTACCGAAAGGCTCTAAAACATACTAAATATCGGTGGGTTGTTATCCTGGGAACACTGTTGTACTTCGTCAGCCCATTGGATATCTCTCCAGATGTGTTCCCAGTCCTCGGCTGGATTGATGATGGAGTTGTTGTTAGCTTGCTCGTTACAGAAGTGAGTCAGCTGATGACAGAGCAGCTCAAGCGTAAGCGCCAGTTCACTGCCGACTCTGACGAAGACGCACAGGAAACCATTACTATCGATGCCGTTTCAATCAGTTAGTGTTCTTTCCTCTCTCTCAACCACTTTTCCATAGACCACCTTTTTCGCATTCGAAACTTTCTAAAAAAACAAGGAAACCACACCATGACTTATATGCCTGAGACTGATTTCTCTACTGCGCACATTGACCCATCTCCTTCTACCGTCGAAAAACTGAAAACCTTAACGACGGAAAGCTCTCAGCGATCGAAACGTGTGATTAGTATTTTGCGCACAGCGTTTACCGAAACGGTTTCTGAAGTTAAGGATGGTCGTGCGGTGATTGCGCCCCTTGCTAAAGAGGTGACGTCGGAAGCTGTTGAAACTGTCAAGGACAAAGGCCAGCAGGCGGCTGATATGTTTAGTCAAACTTGGCAGCAGGAATCTGAGCAAAAGGATTTCACTGAGCGCATGATTGCTTTTATCCGCAACCTTGCCAATGTGGCCACCGTTAAGCTGCTTCCCCAACTCAAAACTCAGGCTGGCAAATTTGATGGTGTGCTAAGCGATCGCTATGGCCAGGAGTACGAGAATTTCAAGGGGCGTTTTGACGTTATTCGTTCTTGGGCGGTTACCTCAGAGCCAACCATGACTGAAATCCCGATGGATGAACCCGGTGAACCCACTGTGGTTATTGAGGTAGACAGCGAGGTGATTCGTTAAGTCTCTTTCTTTGTCCGATGCTTATCGTCTTGGCTTTCTGTGCACGTAGGCAGTACAGAGAGATGTTATTTGTTTACTGGCAGCTCCTAAAACAGGCTTCCTAGAAGTGACTAGATTGTCATGACTGGGAAGCCTATTTACCTTTAATTCGTACGTTTACTCTTTTCGACCAAACTGTGCTTTTGCCTGTTGGTAGACAGTGTCTGTAATTTCAGCGAGACCATGCTCACGGGCATATTTCTCTATTTTTTTACGGGCTGCTGGCCTTACAAAGAAAGGAATTTCCTTCAAAAGGGCCTCGGCTGCCGTCGTCCATTGCACAGAATCTGCCATAGTCAACGCGTTCTCCTTTTGGTCCTTAGATAGTTGGGCTCGATTGTTATCTTGACATATTTTGGCCTGTCACTCGGGATGGCATTGTCTATACTCAAAGGACCCGGATATGATGTTGTCGGGGCTTACTGCTTGGGTTTATTGGGTTGCGATCGCTAAGTTATCTTCCTCTTCAGAATTTGCGCTATCTTTTAGCCAATTTTTATTGGATGCAATCAATTCCGTTGCGGCGTCCTGTGGTAATGGCTTGGCAAAATAGTATCCTTGCCCATAGTTGCAATTGAGCTGACGCAATCCTTCTAACTGTTCAGCAGTTTCAATACCCTCGGCAATCACATCCATTCCCAGCTGATGGCCCAACGAAATAATTGTTTTCACAATTTGGCCATCTTCACTTGCTTTTTCTTCCATCCTGCCAACAAAGGACTGATCGACTTTGAGGGTATCTGTCGGTAGCTGATGCAAATAACTCAGGGACGAATACCCTGTGCCAAAATCATCTAAGCTGAGCTTAAGATTGAGCGATTTTAGTTTGACTAGCTGTTCAATGGTGCCATTCACGTCTTCCATGGCAGCACTTTCTGTGAGTTCTAGCTTTAGGCTTTGGCTCTTGAGCTGAGTTTCTTCTAATATATCTGCTACTTCTTCAGAGAGATTTTCTTGATTAAACTGTTTTGTTGAAAGATTAACGCTCACCATCAACTCTTCTGCTTGGGGAAATTGTTTTTGCCAAGCATGCATTTGAGAGCACGCTGTTTTTAAAATCCAGCTTCCCATAGGTACAATCAGCCCAGTGTCTTCTGCCGCAGGAATAAACGCACCTGGTGATACGAAGCCTTGTTGTGGATGTTGCCAGCGTACTAAGGCCTCAAATCCTGCCAGCTGCCCTGTCTTTAAATTGACAATTGGCTGGTAATAAAGCAAGAATTCTTCTTTATCTATCGCTTGTCTGAGTTCGGCCTCAAGCTGAAAACGCTTAACGGCTTCTGTGCGCATCCCCGGATCAAAAATTTCATAATGCTCTTTTCCGAGTGCCCGTGCCCGAGACATGGCTCGGTGGGCATCTTGCATTAAGGTTTCAGCCTGATTACTTTGTCCAATTTGGTTTAATGCGATTCCAATGCTAAAGCTCGTGGTAATAGCTTGCAAGTCGATATTAAAGGGCTCTGTGAGCTGGTTGTAGAGGGTATCGGCGATTTTGGTCGCCTCACTAGCTTCTTTTAGATTTTGCAATAAAATTGCGAACTCATCACCACCGATTCTAGCCAGCTTTGCTTGTACAGGTAGCTGGTCTTTAATACGGCTAGCTGCACTCATTAAGAGGCGATCGCCAAACCGATGGCCAAAGCTTTCATTAATTGCTTTGAAGTGATCTAAATCTAAAAGCAGGATGGCTGAAGTCGAATGAACATTGGGCTGGCTATCTTTGTCGATAGAACGTTTTAGCTGTCTGACAAACAGGGAGCGGTTCGGTAACCCTGTTAGCGGATCGTAAAACGATTGATAAAAAACTTGATACGTAATCAGCACTCCGCTCGTGACCATGAGTGCTAGTGCTGGTCCGGCAAAGGGGACCCATCCCGACCAACTAAAGACAAAGAGGCTTAGGGCACCAAGGCTACCTACTCCCGCCAAAATGGAGACACCTAGTAATGCTGAGCGTTTGAGCTTCCAGACTAAAAGACCGCCCACGAAAGAACATCCCCAGATTAGAGCAGCTTCTGCCCATTCAGTCCAATACCAAAATAAAGGTTGTTCATCTAAAACACTGCTCAGAATTTGACTGACAGCTTGGGCATGGACCATGACCCCTGGCATTACATGCTCTTCACTTTTAGCAGAACTGTAGGGTGTATAGAAGAAGTCCTTTAAGCTAGGCGCTGTGACGCCAATGAGCACTACTTTATTTTCGATCCAACCAGGATCTACTTGTTCGGCCAGGAGTTCTGTGAGTGTAACTTTCCGTGCCACCCAATTGGATGAACGATAATGCAGCAGCATTTGATAGCCAGCAGCATTGATATTTTCATAGCCTCCTGAATGAGGCTCTAGGGGCAAGAACTCGGTGGAGCCTACATATAAAGCTTTGCCATCAACACTGAAATCAATGTCTTCAGAGGCTAAGTATTTTAAGCTTAGCTGTAAGGCTAAAGAATACAATTTTTCGTTGTCTACAGCTGCGAACAGCAGACTGCGGCGCAAGATACCATCTGGATCAATGATGAAATCATTAAACCCTACTTGGCTTGGGTCCACGTTGGGCGGCGGTGGAATACTGTCATCTTCGCTAATTCCTAACCCTGTAATGGCAACGACCTCAGGGGCTTGTAGGGCATTAGCAAAAGCTTCTTGACCGTTCCCTTGGGGAATATCTCGATAGATGTCTATGCCGATGGCTTTGGGCTTGTGTTTTTGTAGTTGAGTCAGCACATTCGCCATAGTCTGATCGGACAATGGCCATTCGCTTTGGTTCCGAATATCCTCTTCGGTAATTTCAACGATGAGCAGCCGTGGATCGGGGCCTTTATCAGCTTTCAGCCTAACGATTTGATCAAAGGCAAGCAGCTCAAGTGACTGTAGGCCACCGACTTGTCGGAGCGCCAAAATAAGGCTGGTAACGATAATACTGGCTAACCAATAGGGCTCGTTCTTCAGTCGTTTGTAGAGATTGGCGATTACAGACAAGATCTCTCCTGGCAGAGGTCGGTGGGCGGACTTTCACACAATAGAGAATTCCCACCCGTCCCTTATTTTCCCCATGTTTTAATGACTTCGTAGGGTGAATGATAAGCGCCTCAGCAGTTTTACTGTATTTTGATTGTTTGTTAAATTTTTCCGTTGAATTGGTCGTGAGGACTGGGTGTGTCAAACCGATATATCCAACAAATTGTTGAATAAATATTAAGAGCCAGTGATGTAGAAGCTCTCTTCTACATCACTGGCTCTTTCTCATTCTCAATTTAATTGCCCGAGTGGTAGTGTTATCTTTCTCTGCTGGTTAGGAGTTCTGTTGGTTCGGTTACCAGCATGGCTTCTGAAATATTATGAGAGGTGTGGCGGGTGAGCCCATTGGCTTGTAATAGAGAGGCCCATGCCAACTGAAGATTCATGTTGCCTGGATTGTTCCGACGAAGATTCATGAGTGTCGTGATTTGTTCGTGCCAGAGGCCAGCGGCTGCGTAGAGAGAGACTTGCTCTTCAATGCTAGCTGTTGACAGCTGTGGGGCAAGGCCTGCTGGTGAGTCTACTCTACGTACCCAACCCTGTAATCCTAATGCTGGTGTATCTGCTCTCCCAATTCCTGTGGTGGCAGTGCATGCTACCGAAAAGACCCAGCGATAGTTTTCGTTCATGGCTAGCTCTGGTGCTGTTTCAGGCAGCTGGAACTCGCTGAGCCCAAGATTGTCAGCTACTGTGAGGTGCGTACTGAAGACCATTTCTTCAGCGTTATTAAAAAGTTGAAATTCACCTACTTTGGAGCCATTCGTTTCTGGCATAGAGAACCAAAAAGTAGGCCGTGCTGCTGTGGTTTTGCCTAAATTACTGCGAGGGATTACCGCCACTAAAGACTGGTTAAAGTCTGAGAAACAGCTGTCAGTAGGGTTTAACCTGACGCCTCCACTAATACGTCTGCCTGGTAGTCCCTGTCTGATGTTATTAGTTTCGTTTGCAAGGCTCGGTAAGCTTAAGGCACTCGAGAATAAAAGGAGAGCGACTGTTGCTGAGAGTGATTTTGGGAAACAAAGTGATGGCATTGCAAGCGCTTTTGGATAAAGGTGTGTTTAAAGGGAGGTGTTTTCTATGGGACTGTTTAAAGGGGCAGAAATCGCTTGAGCCAAGCTGACTGATTCTAGAAGCTTGCTCCAGCGTTGTGTTAAGTCAATGGCTGTAGGATTATTTTGGCGCAACTCAGCCAAGGTTGTGAGCGCGTCGTACCAAAGGGCTGACTCTTCATATAATGCCAATCGTTCTTGGCTTGTTGCGGTGGCTAGCTGTTGCCTCATTTCATTGCCTGGCTGTATGCGCTCAATCCATCCGGTAACGAATAAATCTTCTGCCCGGCTCTCAGGATCGCAAACAACTGAGAGATACCATCTATAAGCTGTGTCTGTTTCAAGCGCTGTGGTTGTTTCTGGTAGTGATAAATGGGTAATGCCAGCTTTTCCGGAGGCCTCGAAGGTTTTTTGATAAACGACTTCACCTGTTTCATCAAAGAGCCCAAATTCAAGCTCTCTATCATTGCTGACGGCTGGCAGGGAGAACCAGAAAGTGGGATGTTCCGACAGGGTAAGGCCTACATTCTCTTCTGGGATGAGCGCGATGACCGGCTGATTCGGCGTGGTTAGACAAGCAGTACTAGGAGAACGGGAGCCACCACTAATTCTTCTGCCGGGTAGCCCTTGTCTTAGGTCATCAGTTTGCCAGTTTGCGAAGGCTGACTCGCTCATGATGCCTAGAGTTAGTAGCCCTCCAATGGCAATGGCGATGGTGGAGGTTGTGAGGTTAGGGCGTCTCATAGTACACGCTTGAAGTAGCAAGGTTAGGTGTTGCAATAATGTCAGTGCAGTGTCTACCGACTTCCCTCTACCAATCGGTCTTACTTCAACCGATTTTTGTCCTCAAGAGTTTAGTTGTCTGCTATCTGACCTTTCTGTCTTAAAGGATTTTCTATACATTGGAGAATAGTAGTTTTACGTACTTATGTTCGATGTGATCTCGGGTAGCAGAGACTGCATTTTTGCTTCATTGGCTTTAGTGGCCGTGCCTGAGCCATGGGTAATCGGTATAAATACTGCTACTGCATTCGTTTGCATATCCATGAGCCCAGACAAGTCTGCTAGCAATTTAGGTGTGAATATATGGTGTGGAATATATGTGGATTGCTGGTTTGATGCAGGAGGCGTTGCCCTTAGAAAAGGGCCTGCGATGACAAGATGCAATGGCTGGTGAATTGAGTTGGTGGAGATTGCTCATTGACTGGGGATGCCATTGCTGGTGACAATAGGGAAGCAATCATTCTTTATAATATCTATGGCCAGCATTCAGCCAACGAAAGTCCCTAATATGGAACGCCCTAAAAAAGGGTTTAATCAATATGCAGAGCGTTTAAATGGTAGAGCTGCAATGGTTGGTGTTGTAGCCCTAATTTTGATTGAGCTATTGACTGGTAAGGGGTTGCTTAGCCTTATAGGCCTAGCTTAGGCTCTACTCCTGTACTCCACTGGGTGTGATCATCAAATAGTAGGTGTAATCATTAATATGGGTGTGATCAATAGATGAACTCATGAAGTAAAAGCCAACTCATGACCTACTGTTCCTGGCGTACGTCATGAGTTGGCTTTATCTATTCGCTGGTCTACTAAAAGTAGGCTACGTTAAACCTATTGGCACAAATTGATAAGAGGGTGGTAATTAAAAGACGGTTTTGATGATGGCAGTGGGTACGATAGAAATGCCTACGGATGCTATGAGAATTTAGATTTGCGTCGAAGAATGGCAGCACCAAGTATGAACAGCCCTGAAACTGATGCTGGCTCTGGTATCTCAGTAGGCGTTGAATCGTCTAGCTCTTTGATATCGCGATTAATAGAGGTGAGCTTCAGTTGTGCAAACAGAGTGCTTGTGACGACTTCATCTTCTGATGCTTGAAAGCTACGGCTGAAGGTTGTGCCATTGTCTGGACTGAAGCCTAACAGCTCAACGCGATATCTGGCTTCGTCGACTGTGAGGGGCTGAGGGGCAGGATTGTTCGAAATGACGAGATTATCAGCATTGCTCGTTTCATCATTGTTTGGGGTTAAATCAAAGGTGAAACGGTAGTCGAATTGTTGTTGTGCTGAAACCGGTTGTTCAAACGCTAGGTTGAGACTTAGCGGAACGCTAGCGACATCAGTTCCGATAAATGTTTGTCCATTGAAGTAGGAAAGATTCCCAACCTTGAATGCCTTTTCTGCACTGGCGCTAAAGGGTTGACCTAAAAATGAGACCATATTGGGCATGGACCCAGGACTGGCTTCTCCGAATGTGAAGGTCTCACCTTTCTCTTGGATATTCCTGATGCTGAATACGGCGTCAGGATGGTCATTGGCATCTACTGTTGGGGTTCCAAATGTACCGCTACTTTTGCCTGTAAAGATAGTGGCAGCAGAGGCCTGTTGATCAGGCATGACTAGGGTAAGCGAAACAGCTGCTAAGACGGCTGATGTAAGGTTCGCACAATGAGACATATCTGATGGCTTGGCATAGTAATAAACATATCAAGAGGAATTGATGTCACCCGGATTACAATCTAGTTAGCCTGCCCTATTAATGACTACGGTGAGAATACAGATTGTTGAATTCTTCATCCGAACTTAAAGCACACACTTTTTAAAGGCACGGTAAGAACACGTGGGCTCACTTGTATACTTAACGACTTGGCTTGCGTAAAATCCCTATCTTTTTCATGAAGGCATCGTAAAGAGCGTGGGCGTTTTTGGCTGAATATATTCACTGAAAATTTACTTTTTAAGTCCTGATATTTTTGAAGCCCCTTTCTATTTGGGCTGTGAGCGATCGCTTCTTAACTGAAGAATGCAATGGACTGAGGGCACCTGTTCATCGTTCAGAAAATAAAAAGAAGGTGCCAAAGGCAATTAGCCTTTGGCACCTTCTCAGTAGGGATGTAAGTTTGTTTACTGAGGAAACAGCAAATACTTAGTCATGATGATTACTGACTGTCTGTTTCAGAAAATTCAGCATCAATGACATCGTCTTCACCGCTTGAAGACTCACCGGCAGCTGCTTCATCGTCACCTGCGGCAGCGTCGGCAACCTCTTCGCCACTACCTTGCTGATAGAGGTTACTGCTGAGTGCATAGAGCCCTTGTTGCAACTCTTCCATAGCAGGCTTGATTTTATCGAAGTCCTCAGCAGCAAGTGCCTCTTTGATGTCTTTGATCTGGCCCTCGATTTTCTCTTTATCTTCGGCAGGTACTTTGTCCCCGAGCTCTTCTATTTGCTTTTCAGCTTGGTAGGCCAAGGAGTCGGCTTGGTTCTTGGTGTCGATGTTTTCACGGCGAGCTTTGTCGGCATCGGCGTTACTTTCCGCATCACGTACCATTTGCTCGACTTCGGTGTCAGACAGTGTAGAGGCACCCGTAATGCTAATGGACTGCTCTTTGCCTGATCCTTTGTCCTTCGCGGTGACATTCAAGATGCCGTTTGCGTCGATATCGAATGTGACTTCGATTTGGGGAACGCCGCGTTGAGCCGGAGGAATGCCGTCTAATCGGAATGTTCCAAGACTCTTATTGTCGCTAGACATTTCCCGCTCACCCTGTAGAACGTGGATTTCCACGTTGGTTTGTCCATCAACAGCGGTGGAGAAAACTTCTGACTTTTTGGTGGGAATCGTTGTGTTGCGAGTAATGAGCTTGGTCATGACACCACCGAGGGTTTCTACACCCAAGGACAGTGGTGTGACGTCTAGCAAGAGGATGTCCTTTACTTCGCCCGCTAAGACACCACCCTGAATAGCTGCGCCAATGGCAACGACTTCATCGGGGTTAACGGTTTGGTTGGGCGCTTTGCCGAGTATTTTTTCAACCAGGCTTTGAACTGCAGGAATACGAGTCGAACCGCCGACCAGGACCACTTCGTCGATGTCAGTTTTGCTGAGCTTGGCATCCTTGAGCGCATTTTGAACAGGAACACCGCAACGGTCAATGAGGTCAGCGCAGAGCTCTTCGAACTTCGCGCGGGTCAAGGTGGTTTCTAAATGTTTAGGACCATCTTGGGTTGCAGTGATAAACGGTAGGTTTACTTCTGCTTGGCTGACGCTGGAGAGTTCAATTTTGGCTTTTTCAGCGGCTTCGGTGAGTCGCTGCAGGGCTTGCTTATCTTTGCGAAGATCGATGCCTTCTTTTTTTGCGAAGTCTTCAGCGAGGTAGTCAACAAGCTTTTTGTCGAAGTCGTCGCCGCCCAAGTGGGTGTCACCAGAGGTGGAGAGTACTTCAAAAACGCCGTCGCCGACTTCTAGGATTGAGACGTCGAAGGTACCACCACCCAGGTCAAAGACGAGAATGGTTTCGTTGCTCTTTTTATCGAGGCCGTAGGCAAGGGCTGCTGCCGTGGGTTCGTTGATGATTCTCAGAACTTCGACGCCTGCCACTTTACCGGCATCTTTAGTGGCCTGACGCTGGGAGTCGTTGAAGTAGGCGGGGACAGTAATGACGGCCTGGGTTACTTTTTCTCCGAGGTACTTACTGGAGTCATCGACGAGTTTGCGTAGGACCTGAGCTGAGATTTCTTCGGGGGCGTATTGCTTACCGTCAGAGGTTTCGATTTTGACGTTGCCGCCGACGTTAGCCACTTTGTAGGGTACTTCGCTGGATTCGTTGCTGACTTCGTCGTGGCGGCGACCGATGAAGCGCTTAACAGAGTAAAGCGTATTTTCAGGGTTCATCACCGCTTGGCGCTTGGCGATTTGACCGACGAGGCGATCGCCATTTTTAGCGTAGGCTACGACAGAAGGTGTCGTACGGAACCCTTCTGCGTTGGCGATGACGGAGGGCTTACCCCCTTCCATAACGGCAACAACCGAGTTGGTTGTACCTAGGTCAATTCCAACAACTTTTCCCATGTGTATCTCCGAAGGTGACTAACTAGATAAAGGCCACATCGCTTAGGCGATGGGTGGAGGTAAACCGTTTACGGCCTAAAGCGATGTGGCTCGCGTTTCTTTGCTCGTAAAGGTTATTTATATAGTGCTCAATGGGAGGGGGTTTTCTGAAGGGGGGGTTACCGAACCGGGGGTGTCGGTGGGTTGTGGCTAATCCTGTGCCAAAATCTGCTGGTCTAGGGAAAGGTCAATATCGGCTTTGTGTTTTGCGTTGGCGAGGTAGTCGTTCTCATAGGAGTCTTTAAGGCCGTCTACTAGGCTGAATGTGGGTTGCCAGTTTAGGTCGGCTTTGGCTTTGCTGATGTCGGTGAAGAAATGTTGGACGCGCATGGGGAAGGCCTTTTTTTTACCAAAGTCAAAGTTGGCAGGCTCGTAGTGGACGATTTGGATAGCGTTTGGGTCTTTGCCGGTGGCGATCGCACAAGCCTTCGCCAAGCCATCAAAGGTAACTGCCTTATCCCCAGAAATATTGTAAATTTGCCCGATAGCTTTGGCATTTCCGAGTACCGCAACCATGGCTGTGGCCAAATCTTGGCAGTGACCCAAATGAGTTAGGGCCATGCCGCTACCGGGGATAGGAATCGGCTGGTCGCGAGTGAGGCGATCAAAGAACCATTTTTCCAGTGGATTGTAGTTTTGGGGGCCATATATATATACAGGGCGGATCGCGGTGAAGGGGACGCCCTGCTCGGTTAGATAGTCTTCGGTGTGGAATTTGCCTTTGTGGCGGCTGTTGGGATCTACGGCGTCGCCTTCGGCGTGGGGCATTTGGTCGCTTTTGGCATAGACGCCTGCGGAGCTAACATATACGTAGTGTTGTAGTTTGTCCTTGTACATATCGGCGAGCGGTTGGGTGTGGGCGAGCTCGCGACCGTTGTTGTCAAAAATGGCATCGAAGGATTGGTCCCCTTGAAAAG
>JBCDAG010000076.1:0-21443 GCA_039186165.1 Cyanobacteria bacterium P01_F01_bin.53 | reverse complement strand
CTGTTTTTGAAGAAAGCACGCGGCCATGAATTCTCCAGGTCCTGCGGCTGTAAGGCGGCGTGTTGATTGTTGTTTTGGCGGCTTCAGTCTGAAGTTCGCCGCTTAACCCGGTTGCGATCGCCAGTTTGGCCTTGCACCGTTGTACACGGGGGTGAGATTCACCATACTTTTCTAGCAGCCGGTCTCTTTCGGTTTGCAATAGGGCCACCTGAACCTGCTGCACGCTAGAGAATTGTTCAAGCGAATCATTTCTATTTTGATCCGTTAGGGAAAAAGCGGTATTGAGCTGGTTTAATATTTGACTTTCTGAAAATTCTCTTTCCATTTGCTTTCCCTAAATGATAATTTCACCTGCCGATACTGAATTCATAGTGTGCCGATCCCCTGTGTATTACGATCTAACCATCATCATCAAAGAACAGATCAAACGTATTATTTATAAGCTCGCAGAAATTCTCAGCCTCACCGAAAGCAAACCCCGCGCCGGGATAAAGAATTTGATTGCCCGTCTCCGTTTCAAAAGCTGGGTTGCCTTTGGCATACGCGCAGTGGGAGCACTGATTATAAGTTGTAATATTCATAAAGCTTAGAGAAAAGATAGAGAGATAGGCCAAAAACCCCTCCTTAAGGCGATTGTTAGAGACTCTTGAAGAGATACCGAAGATAAAAACATTGGTCAATAGCAAATCAAGTAAAAAGTTGCAGTCTGACTGATTTCCCTGAAAGCTAACGTCATCTAAAGAGAAAATGAACTGGGCGCTAAAGGCACCATCTGCTTCAACGGTGCGCCCGTTGACCTCACGCAAATCAAACACTGTCTGATTATCGTTAAACAAAACGTTGCCGCTTGGCCAAAACAGCAGCCTTTGCGGGATCTCAGGTTGCCTGGCAACGAGCGCATTGTTTCCCGCTTGGACACTGCCAGCAGTAGCGGGCTGCTGGTTGCTCTGATTTTGAGAAGAAATTAAAAAGTTTCCGATTCCACCCAAAATGTCTTGAATGGGAAAGCCCAGGTTCACAATTAAAACCGCACCGGAAAGCCTGCCAAAGGGATTTGCCCGCACATCGATATCCTGTGAGGCAAAGACATTATCCGTAACTAACAGCGGCCCAACGGCAAAGATAGTAAGTGCCTGGCTCAGCGGCTGACTCACAATATTCCCCTGGACGGTCGCAGCAAGAGCATCGCCAACCCCAAGATTAGCAGGCAAGGGGGTGTCGTCATCCGGAGCCAGTAGCCCCACCCGTGAAGAAAGGCAGGCTATGACAATACCGCCTCTAAGGCCTGGCTGAGCCTGCTGATCGTCACCTAAGAGGCCATTTCCCAGAATATGGTTGGCTCGAATAGTCACCTGTTCTCCTAACAAAATAAAAATTCCACAGGTTGGGCTTGGCGAGCTTATCCCATTTTGTTCAATGCGATTTTCACTAATACGAACATTATCGCAAGCAGCCAGAGAAATGCCGCCTAAGCCAACGTTGCGAATACGTCGAATTGTTGCTGCCCTGGGCGGTTGCTGAAGACATCGCGTGATGTGGTTTCGATGAATGGTTAAGGTGTCTACTCGAATCATTAGGCCATCGGTTTGAACATTGGCAAAGAGCACGACACCAATGCCCGATAGCCCCATAGACTCAATGGTGTTGTGCTCGATGGTAATGTCGTAGAGCGTACTTTCAAACCGCGCTCGGACCGCTGCTCGAACAGCATCATTGGCGAACTCTCCAACGAAGGGATTCGCAGAAACCTGGGGGAGTGGATTGCCTGCAGCATCAACGCCTTCAATGGCAGGGAGATTGCCTAGCGTAATGCCGTTACCCGCCCCGCCGAAAATCTCGTTGTGCCGAATAGTGACTTGCTCTGAGCCGCCCCCGATTTGGATACCGCCGAGTGCTTCGTAGGTTCTCGGTGGCAGGAATGCCAGCTGAGCAACAAACTGAAACGTTTGAGCGAGCCAGAGGCGCACGCGAAATTGATTGTCAGAGAGCAGGTCCGGATCTAGGCAATCGTCAAAAACATCACTGTCAAAATCATCAGGGTTGCGTGGGTCTTGTGGGTCATCCGGTCTGGGTGGTGGTAGAACTACCAGGCGATTGCGCTCAATGAGCACATCATCTGCAATGCAAAAGAGGGTGGATTCAGCCGTGTCGCGATCAATCAGGGCCATTTGATTGTGGGCTATCCAAATAGTGTTGTTTCCAGCGCGACGGTTGTTGACGCGAATCTCTACAGCGTGCTCACAGGCAACAATGCGATTCCAAAGAATAGAAATTCCCTGAGAAGGGCGTGGTGTACTCTCAGGATCGATTACTTGCACAGCCGTTCTTGCCTGAGCCACCATGGTCATATGGTCTAGCTGAATATTGCGACTGGACTCAAGTCGAAAAAGGGGCTGGTTTGCTTGACCAGGGCGGGGCTGGATAATGGTGTGGAAGCCACAGCCGGTGATTTGAATGTTTTGACGGTCTTGAAGAACAGCGTTGGTGCGGTGTCGCCCGGGGAGCACACAAATCTTGCCGCCTTCCGGGGGGAGAGCGGCGATCGCATCTTCTATGGCATTGAATAATCCCTGGCTGGATTGCCCGTCACCGACCGTAACGGTGCAGCAGCCATTGGACTGAGACTGGCATAGGGAAACAAAGCGATCGCGACAGTCTTGAACAACTGCAGGCACTCGCTCATTATTCTCATTCACTTGCCAGCGCACTAAGGCCAGCGGCGCAAAATAATTCTTCGGGCCGCTCGGCGGTGCCGCCTCCAGCAGTGTCCAAGGGACGATTATGTTAGGCGTATTGGGGCGAGCGGCCATAACCCAAAAGTCTCCAGGGATACCCGTAGCGCTTAGCGTTACGCTCAATCCGGTACCAGCAAGCGCAACGGCTTCTCCAGGGGTAAATTCAATATCTGGACTATCTGCTTCACCGGCCCCGCCCGTCCACAGGCGCAGATAGAAATATTGTTGTTGCTCTGGCGCATCGCGATCGCTGTAATACTCCGGATGAGCCGCTAGCCAGTTCGTCCAGGCCTGATCGACCGGCTGGGCTAACGTCAGCGTATTATCAGCCGGATTGTAGCTGGTGGCAACGGTGAAAAACTCGCCCTGAACCTCAGCGACTTTCTCCTGATTAGAGAGCAGCGCCCCCCAGGGAATAATTTCCACCGCCTGACCCGCCAGCGGCTGGCTCTCCTGATCGCACGGCAGCGTAAGAAACGTCACACGGCTCAAATCTGCTGCACTCACTTGCACCCGGTAGAGCGGTGAAGCATTGTCATAGCTCCAAATCAAGCGATTGGCCGCTGTGAGCTGGACTCGAATCGTTTGATTATCTGCCCCCAAGTACCCACTGCTGCCCGCAGGCCGACAGGGATCTTCGGCCAGTCCATCCGGATCTAAGGTGACCGTCAGCCGGGCCGCTGATTGTAGTTCGCAGGTGCGATCATCAAAAGCATGAATCGGCGCGTTATTATTCTCTCCATTGGGGCCCGCTGTTAATTGTTGTTGCAGTTGGGCAAATGCTTCGGCGCAGCTGTCAGCCACATCTGGCAAAATTTCTACCCGCTGCATCCGGCGAACGCGCACGGAAGTATCTGGCCCGCCCAAGGCTTGCTCTTTCAGTTCACTATCTTCAACGGCGCTGACGCACTGCTCCCACCCTCGCAGATACACCAGATCGTAGCGTTCAGCCCCAGCCTCCAGACCCACCGGCAAAACCGGCAGCGTTTCAGGATTAGCATCCACCTGCAACCAATCTGGCTGGTTCAAAACAGTCACAGGCGAGTCACCTTGCCCACTGTTCTCAAACCTGAGCCCACCCAGGTAAAAGCTACCGCTGGCAATATCAAAATCGTAGGTGACGACCTGAACAGGAACCACATCATTATCACTACCAGAGTCGGGAACAGAGGCAGGAAAATCTACTATGGCCGTGCGGGGCACCCCAATGCGAAACCCATCGTTTGAGGTGCCTTTTGCACACAGAATGTCAATGATAGTTTGACGATCAAATTCATGATCCAGACGTTCAAACTCATTCCAGTCAGAGTCAAGAATGACGCGTCCCTGCTGCATTTGCACGCTGGAATAGCGTTTCTCCGGCTGAAAGAGAAATCTAGAAATATCTGCTGTGGTCATCATGGCTCCCCTTTTTCTTCTATAGCATTTGTTTTATGACATCTGCTTTATGGCATCTGTGTTATCGATTTTGTTAGGTCACTAGCTCTCTTCCGTTAGGTTTCATTGATAAACTGTGGGATGAGCCCAAAGGGTATAAATTCACTTACTTTGGCACTGAGATCGCCACGCTTGATAGGATTTAACAAAAGATTAAACACGCCAATTTCAGCGCGATTTTCACCGCCACGCAGGAGGGAATCGGGTGCGCGATCGCTCAGCTGCGCGTACCCCGGATCGCCAAATCGCTGGGAGGTAAAAAACAGATTCGGAATCTCTGGCTCGAATAAGTGAGACTCAAACTGAGGTGGCAATCGGGTTTCTGGCAGATCGTGAGTAGCGCTAAATCGAAAGCAGCCCCGCTGATTATTGGCAACAGTTACGAGCCCTTGAATGAGTGCTTCGGTGGCGTGTAGTTCCTTCACCAGTACATCGCCAAAAACGGTGACGCGCTCTAGCTTTACCGAGCCGATGCGCGCTTGAATCGCAGGCGTTTCAGCTGGATTTAGGCTATGAACAACAGAGTCTCTGATAGTGAGCTGAGCGACCGATGCAGTCTCTTCTGCCTCAAAATCTTCCAAAATAGGACCCACGATAGAAGACTCTATCAGTAGCGATTCAACCGTGTCTTGAATGACTAATCTCACTGACGGAATCGCGCGGGCTTCTCCATCCACTTCAGTTTGCTCTCCACCTGGGTCCAACGTGCAGTGACGGATAATGACCTGATCAAAATTACCCGCTAGAACAATCGTGCTGGGGACCACTGGACGCGGCAAAGGGCCTGGTGTTGCCTCTGGAGAGTCTACGCCAATCCACAGTCCTTCTAGGGTCAGCGTACGCCGATCTACCTCAGGATCTGGGGGGTCTGGTTTGGATCTTGCCTCGATTTGCCAGGTGGCACTTGCCGCCGCTTCTGCCGATTCCACATGGCGCAGGTAAGGGCGTTCAGGAGTATCTGCTTGAATGATTAGCTGTTCTACATTGGTGAGATCTTCTGTGAAGGTGTAGGTTTTACTATTGTCGAACTGGAGGATGCTCGCGCGAGGAATGGCGGGCGGTAGTGTCCACTCAACCGGTCCAGGATTATCAATATCCCCAGGCGGCACAGGGAACAGATTGGTAGGCGGATCGCTCTCAAGATCTTCAACAGCGATGTTCTCCCTACGATCGTAGGTGCCTGCCCCCACATCACCCGCCAGGCCGTAGTGGTAAATGGGAACCCATGCGGGCTCTAAAATAACCAAATCATCCGAGCGAGAGGGAAACCAGAATCGCCCGCGCACAGGGTCGATCACCACTTCTTTTTGGGGAGAGAGTAAGCGTAAGCCAGCAGCCGTGTCAACCAGGCTCGCGCCCCAATCGGCTAGGTTTGCGGCGACGATTCTTTGATGGGCGATCGCATCAAGATCCAGGGTGTCATTCGTCGGGTCTAAGTCCGAACCAACCGCAATCGAAACCGCCGTAGGATCGACTTGCACAGGGCTAGGCACAAGGTAGGCCTTGGGAGAGATGGGGGCGATCGCATCAGCTAATATCTCATCAAAGAGAATCTCAAAATCGGCCACTGCCGAAAAATCTAAGTCACCAAAATTAGCAATCATCGACTGAATAGTCTGCCGTAGGCGAGACTCATGCCGGAAGGGCACACCCACCAGACTAGATAAACTGCCCGGGGATAGGGGAAGGCTCGCTGGAATGTTGAGCCCATCAACAAGATCCGCAGAGAGCTGATAGCGCGCATCTCCAAGCAAACGGCAGGGAATGGGCGCTGGAAATTCCCACTCCTGGGGCGATCGCCAATCTTCTAACTCACCGCGCTGATCGGGTCGGAAGAGCGGAATCTCTCGCCCCGACGGATCAAAAGTAAAGCGCCCTTCACCAAAGTCCACAGCGGTCGCAAACTGAACCGAAAAGGCACTAAGGCGATAGAGATGGATATTGAGCTTGGGAATGTTGTAGCGGCCTCTTTTCCCCCGCAGCTGACGAAAATCTGGCGTGTGGGTAAACCCATCAAATGGCCCATTTACCCGCTGAGCCTGGGCAGTGGACTTAAGATTTGCCCAGCCGCCCGGCGGCGTGATAATGCTGCCAATTGTTTCATCGGGTAGCACCTCAAAGAGTTCTGGATCCAAGCCATGACGGGTTCGTGCAAGCCGCCTAAAGCTTTCAACAAATGTGCCTTCCCAGCCCGTAATGTCTTGAGTAAGCCGTTCCAGCACAACCGGCGTGCCCTTTCGTCGCCGGTAGAAAACCGTGCGAGCAACATCAACCCGGCGACCTCGACGGTTCAGTTCATGGACCAGACGAGTGCCCAGCAAATCACCTAAATAGGAAATGGCCCAGTCATCACACAGCTCAATGAAGGGATCTTCCCAAAGCCGGTCCGTACTGCGACGGGCGATCGCCGCCTGCTGCGCCAGTATTGCCACCATCGACCTGAGCACATCTGGATTGTCGGCCAGGCCATCTTCATCCCGATAAAAGGGCGGAATCCAGTCCCAGATCTTTTCTGTGTAGTAGCGCTCAAAGTTGTCCAGCGCAGGGGTAAGAGAATTCAGATGCTCACTCATATGGATAGAACCTCCGATAAGGGTCTGGCGATACTACCGACGGACGGACCGTTCACGGGTGTACCCTCGAGCGAGACATTAATCGTCAGCGCTGAGAGAAAATCGCGGTAATGCCCTTCAGAAACTGAAATTGCGAAGGGCGCAGGATGCCCATCGACCGTTATGGCGCTCACAGCGCAGGTGCCTTCAATCGCCAAAATAGTTGCAAATAGCCGACTGCGAAATAGAGGGCGACCAATCGGAATGTTAGTTAGTGCTAGAGGCCCAGTCTCTTCATTGGTGAGGGCCAGACGAATCTGTTCTTCAACCACCTCTGAAGTAAATCGTGGGTTTATCGTGACATTGAGAACCAGAGGAGTAGGGTAGGCGATCGCCGCACAGGCGACTAACGGTGTTGTCGGATCGGCCTGCCCGATCAAAAAGACTTTGAGATCTTGAGCAATCTCTCCACCATCTGAAATAAACCACACTTTCACCACGGCGCTCTGGCGAGTGTTATCCCAGGCCCACTCCGCGCGGGCGTTGATCACACCACCAAACTCTCTCGCGAGTGCTTCAAAATCTTGTACGGAGACGGCCCGGCCCAGCAATAGAGCACTGGTGGGGGCATTGCGACGCAAGTCTTGAGGGCGATCGCCATCGGCACCGCCGCTTGCGGCCACTGGATTCACCACTCGGCGCAGGCCTTCTACTGGGTTGGAGAGCTGTGCGATCGCCCCTGCGGGTGGTTTTGCGGCCCCCGCACCAAACCGATAGGTCGCGGTTACATTGTCAATTCCCGTCGGCAACCGCGAGCCAGTGCTGCCATTGCCAAAGGTGATTGTCGTTTCTTGTTCATGACTTTGCCGGGCAATGTATACCTCATCCTGAGGTCCCTTGCCAAAAAAGCTCGAAACTTCTGTCCACAGAAGGCCATTCACGCGCACTGACAGGGTACTCCGCCTGCCGTTCGGCGCAGCCGGATCGTTTGAGTAAGTGAGCGGATTGTTTTGTAGGGTAAAGGATTGGAATGCTTGGGCTGCATCACCACTGCCTAGCACCTCGTCTAAAACGCTCTCTCCTCGGCTAGCCCGAATAAGGTTGCCAAACGCGGTGACTGGTGTGCGCAGTAGCGGCATGAACTCAGGCTGATCGCTATCTACAACAATTCGCCCCTGCCCCTGGCTGGTGACCTGCACGGTACCATCCACCTGAGCGCCCTCGTCATTATCGTCTTGTAGCAGCAGTTGCTCGGGAGGTGGAACGTTTTCAGAGAAAGGTTCAACCAATCCCTCAATAGGAATCCCTGGCGACTCAAGGTCGGCTTTCGCTAGGCGTGTTTTAGCGGTGTTGGTAAGGACACCTGCAGTCACTAGCTGAAAATGAATGCGCAAACGAGAGGGCTGCAGCGACCAACCGCCTGGCAACTCTGGTTCTAGCATGATTGTTGTAGCCGGTAGCCTGGGGGGGGGGGGAGCTTCCTCCGAGGCATCATCTGTGAGAGGAAAATCTGAAGACGTCTCAGAGAAAGCTGCTGCAACGGGAACTGTTGTAGAGTCCACATGTATCACCGTTGTGGCAAATAAGTTTTTCCCCCGCTGAATAATGACAGGCTCACCGTCAGCAAACTCAGGGTAAACCGAGTCTAGAGTGATGCGAACTGACCCGGAGGAAAAGGTAACAACAGCGGCGTTGGTCATCAAATTAGGGGTTGCTATACGCTCTGGGCGCAGCAGCTCAATCTCTGCCAGTTGGGTATCTGGCTCGGTGGCAAATGATAAAGATGAATCAACGGTCACGTTAAGATAGCTGTTGCCGTCTAGTGCGGTGATGGTATCGGTGGTGAGGATTCTGCCTGGCTGTAGCTGGTTGGGAGATCGCAACAACACCAGCTGTTCAGGTGAAACCAGCGCAGTGTCCAAATCCAACAGCAAGTCTGCGAAATTCCCTGACGGTGGCGAGAGATCCCGAACGTCATCGAGCGTCCATTCATTCAACAGCGGATGAATAGTTTGTTCAAATTCAGTTTCAAAAATTTGAGGCGGCTCGGTACCAAAGGCATCCGAGCGGAAACCTGTGCGAGGTGGGAGGATAACCGGTTTCTTGCCTTCTGAGATCGCCCCCAGTGTCACCGACGACGCCAGTGCCGGACGCGGATAGTACCCAATCAGACCTACCAACTTATACAGTGACGCCTCCCGAACCGCCGTGCGCAGGTAGCTTTCATTTGCAATCCGCTCATCATAAAAAGAGAGAATGTCCAGCACGTAGGCCCACATCTCCAGGAGCATAATCCCCAGATCGTTCCCTTCCCGTGCTCGCCAGTCCGCTAGCGGCGGGTAGGTTGGAATTTCTCTAAGCATCGCCAAACGATACTCAGAAAATTCTCCTAGCTGCCTGGGTAGCGCGGTTAATCCTGCCGGAATATCCGGCTTTCTAGGATGGTGAAGTTTATCACAGGGGCAACAAGCAATCATGAGATTTCCTCCTTCACAGCGGAGACTTGTCCCTGCCGGGCAACTAAGCGCAGCGAGCCCTGTTCAGGAAAGCGAGGATTGTTCCTCAGGCGAATAATCCGATCGGCAGCGACGGTAAACAACAGCTCCTCAAAAATCCGCCAGTCAGTTATGCCTCTGGCTCGAATGCGGATTTGCTCAACGCCCAACACCCCCTCAACAGACTGCACAGCCGCCTCCAGCGCGGAGCGTTTTAGCGGTGTGCCAAAGGTGAAGTTATCAGGATGGAAAAATCCCTTCATTGGGCGAATCCCTGAGCGCCCCAAAAGCGCTTCTTTTACCCGTGCCTGAACCTGCCCCGGATAGGCAAAGGGCTCCACACAAAAACAAATCTCCAGATCAAGATTCACATAGCGCGGATTGCGAACAAACACTTCTCGCCCCACCTGCCGCACGCAATCCATCAGGTTCGTTAACTCGCGCCGCCGCGGTGCACTCAGCTCAAATGCGTTGAGAGGATCTGCGGTGACAAAAGCGCTGAGCCAGCTACCGGTACAGCGGAAACGCGCCCCGGCCCGCTGCACCCAGGGCAACCGTTCGGCAATTTCGGCATAGTCTTCAGGGCGCACAGCGCGAAAGGTGAGCGCGCGAAAAGCCTCAGGAGCCATTTGTTTGATAGATTCTACACTTTCTGGATCGCGACCGTTGGTAATGGGAAAGGGATTGGTCACCGCAAGAATATCGCCTGCGAGGACAGAAGGTGTGCTGTCTACCGGGTTCATTAGCTGCGTAATCGTATCAGCTGGAAGATTCGCCCTTTGCCCTGGCCCAGTACGATAGCGCACCTGAAAAATTGTTTCCTCATCTGGAATTCGCCCAAATTCGCCATCGCCAAATCGAATCGTGAAACCATCACCACTGGCATAGTCCTCATGGGTGATGGTTTCGCCAATGCGCCGAAAGCTAATTACCCGTCGCCAGGTGCCTTCTTCCAGCGTGAAGTGATCCTGGAATCTGGTACTGCCTATTAGGCTGGGTTCCCATTTCCAAGAATCTGCAATCGCCAGCGGATCTAAGGTGACCGGATCCACTTCCTGCAGCTCAATTTCTGGCTGGGTGCTGGGACCAATCCCAGGGAAAGGACTGGTGTCTGTCGTCAACCATCCCAATCCGCGCGTTTCTGCCTGCCGAAGACTGTAGCGATAGGAGACGCTCCGCTGGCATTTTACCTCGTCTAGTGGTCCCTGACGCTCAATGGCCACTTGAACAGGTGCTGGGAACAACTCACCGTCAAAAGGCTCCGCAGGTCGGGTCGTAAAGTATTCACGAATCGTTTCTCCCGCCGTTGAAAAAACAATGTTGCCGCGAACCACAAGATCTTTTAGGCAAAGCTCAAAGGGTGTTGCCTGAGCCTCTTCCCACCGAATTCGCGTAATCTCTATAGGTTGATCGTCCGCGTCAGGTTGATCGCCTGTGTCCAAACACAAGGGATCAATCGTTTGTTCTACCTCAACAATTCGAATCAAATGGCGACGGGCAGGCAGGGACGGATCTTCCGGTGTTGTTTGCAACAGCATCCCTCGACCGACCCAAAACTGCAGCAGTTGGGCATCGTTATTAGGCAGTGTTGGCAGCTGTATCCCCGTAGGGAAATTCCCTCGTAAAAACAGCTCAGTGGAGCCTATGGGTAAACACGGCTTGCTCTCATCTGGATTGTGAGCAGGCATCGTGTTCCAATCAAAATGCACCCAAAATTGTTCTGGCTCTCCTTCATTGGCAACAGAATCTGCCAGGCCGCGCCCCAGCTCAAAAGGAATGGGCGCTTCTCCCTGGCTCGGTGCCCACACCAAACTGCCCGCCGCTACAAAGAGTCCACCACTGCCACCATTTGCCGTCTCGCTCACGGTCAAATCTAAAAACGTACTGGCGCTGAGGCCATTGTCAATGGGGTAGTCAATCAGGCTCGCATGGTGACGAATAGAGCGCCGCTGCGTGGCACTCTCCAAATACACCTCGCGGGCATAGCGATCTTGAATGTAGGAAAACTCATCGCCTAGCGCCGCCATAATTTCGGCCAGCATCACCCCAGCGTCGGCCTCAATTTTCTCAGTCCACTGCGGATACCGCTGCGTGGCAAAATCCAGCAGCGCATTGCGAATGCTAACAAAATCTCGGGCGAGATAATCAACTGGAAAGTCAACCAGCGCCTCTGGCGGGCACTCTGGATCTGGCGGCTTACAGTCTAAAACGCTGGGACACCCTTGCTTAAAGCTAAATTCAACACCATTAAAGAAGCGATCAATCCGCGGTTCTGTTGCAGTTAGATTAGCAGCAGAGCGAATCGTCAACCGGTAGATAGAAAAGTCTCCCGGCTCAGCGGTCTCGACGTCTAAAAAGGTTCGCGGCTGATTGTTGAACAGCTGTTGCCGGTAGGTCGCGGCGATCACAGGCACGCTTGCTAAGCGCTCTCCGCCAGAAATGCTCACAATCTCGACCGTTGCCGGAGGGACTGTTAATGGCAGATTCGCCGTTTCAACAATTGGATCGCTCAGCTCATCCGGATTGATAATAAAGAAAACGCGCAGCAGCGTTTGATCAGCCGGATCCACCACCTGAATAAAATCAATCCCAGTGACGACCGCGCCTGTTGCTGTTTCTTCTTGAGCAATCAGGGCGGTGAGTCTATCTTCACCTGGCATTAAAGCGTCACCTCCAGGTTCAAAAATCGCTGTTCTTGTCGGGCGAGAATGGTGTAGGCGATCGCAATATTTAACCGTTCATTTTTTGCCTCTACCTGCACCGTATCTGTACGAATCAATCGGCCCAGCCAGGTTGTTAACGCTTGATAAATTACCGTTTGTGCCAGGGATGCCGTCGCCGGGCTGTTGGGCGCGAATATCAAACGCTTAATGCCCGCACCAAAGGTGGGCCGATTAATGCGCTCACCTTGGCCCGTGAACAAAACCTGACGAATCAGCTGATTAATATAGGTTTCATAGTCCGGCTCTTGGGCCAAACGGCCCAGACGGCTGTCGATGCCGATAGGAAAACGAACGCTAGTGATAGGGGCTTTCATAGCAAGTTAGTTTTAATTGTTTAGAAGAATTTAAATAATCTGGAAGTAAGGGATGTTATTTAAATAACATCCCTTACTTCCCTTTCAATAACACCGATTTGGCATACATCCTGCAAACCCCTCCCTAACGGTTCCCAGAGGGAACCAAGTCCCAAAGTCTTTGGACACAGGCAGTTTCCCCTCCATTGGAGCGGTGCGACCCTTGCGAATTCATTCGCCTAAGGAACGCGCACCAAGACAGGGGATGCCCGTAGGGCAGGGGTGGGTTTCGTGAACCATGCCACTCAGGGAGATTATTAATTTGCGCTTCCCTCATGATGATTAGCATAATAATTGACAGTCATAGAACAGGATTCATATAGTCGGCTGCATTAGCCTGCTTTTACTTTTGTTGATAGCAGGCTCGGTGTGGGCGGCGTCGCTGGCGGAACGGGGGGCGCCGTGGGTGCCGGAGGAACACTAGAGATGTGCGTATGAACGTTGTATAGCTGCGCCAGCTGACCGAGATATTGCAAGAGCTGATCGCCAAAGACAACGGGATGGGTGGCGTTTTCAACCAGTTCAATTTGGGGGGCTTCTACAACAACTTTAAGGCCTCCTTTTACGGTTATTTTTCCTTGTTGAACTTCGATATTGACAAGATTGTTGCCGCTTTTATCGCTAATGGCGATCGCCTGCTGCTGATCGTCTAGCGACACCATCAGCCCCTGTTTCGTACGAATAATCTTCACCGGTGGCGTAGCTGGAATGCTGCGATTGTTTTTAGGCACTTCTCCATCCGCCCAAAAGCACCCCACCCAAATGGGATAGGACGGATCGCCCGCCTCAAACTCCACCCACACCCCAGTCCCCGGTTCTGGCATGGCATAAAGGCCCATATTGCTGCCCGCATAGGGCACGCAGGGCATCGCCCAAATCGGCTCCTGGTCCATCACAGTCGGCACCAATACCTGTAGTCGGCCCCGCCCAGACGGATCGAAATTTTCTTTTACAACGCCGCGATATTTACCGAAAAATTGACCCTCCATTCGTTCATACATATCGCTCATCATCGGGCCAGAATCCATAGCGTTTGAATCCATAGCGTATTGTTGCATGACTTATCCTCCACCCACTACATTTCGCCGCAAACCGACTTCCATAAAGTGATCGGCGGCGTTGATCACATGGGTCACCGCTTTTACCTGATAGGGACCGCTGTTATCCTTCCCGAGCCCTTCTACATCCAGCACATCGTGGGGTGCTAACACACCGCCTAACATGTGAACAGTGGTATCAGCTTTTGCCTGCACGTACCACCCCGTCTGGGTGAGCGCGGCCTCCGCTTTGTTTTGTAGCTCGACAGCATTTCCCGCTGTTGTAATACACAAATCTCTTTCGGCCTGGCAAGCGGTCAGTCGCTGTCCTTTATCACGAATCGAGGGCTGCGGATCTGTTGCTGTCGTTGATTGTTCGTTTAAGTCACTTTCATCGAGTGCACTGCCAGAAAATTGATTCGGTTGTTCTGGATCTACACGGAGTTTGAAGGTCGTCACGTTTTGACATTGATCGGGCATCACGTTTACTCGTAGCGCAACTTTGACGTTGGGCAGTAGCTGTATCAAATCAACTGGAGGCTTCGGCAAGCCATTACTTTGGGGCCTGGGGGGAGAGGGTTTAAGGTTGGCAGTTTCTTCTATTTTTAAAGATTGGCCTGTGAGATCGAGGCGATCACGCATACATTCATAGCTCAGCCAAAAACACAAATTGTTTCGCCGAGCAATCTCTTTTAAAAATGCCTCATTCGTGAACCGCTGATTTAGGGTTTGCGTCGCCTGCCCCGTCCCCGAACGAGGCGCACCGTAAATGATATTCGTGCGGGTAATATCTGTACTGTCAAACACGTCGCTTAAGATGCGCTCGGCCGCCTCGGAAGCTCGACCTTTCCAGGCTTTGCGCACGCACTTTCGATCCAGCTCAATGCGCCTATCTTGCCCTTGCACCTGTACTGAGGAGCCAGGTCCGCCCAGGGTCGTAGAACATTGGGTATGGGTAATGGGACCACGGACGAGACACTTTAGCTCGCCATCGATATCAACGGCGATCGCAATCATTTGTTCGCACTGCAATTCGGGCGCTTTCATAATCATGGGCTCATCATCCACGATATCTTCTTGAAAACGAATAGCAAACTGGGTCGGTTCATCTAAAAACTGTTCGATGCGCACTTCAGTAATACAATCCATCAGACGCTCGGACAGCAGCTTGTTTTTATTCCCAGAGGTAATGATGGCGCCAAATCCCATGTTCACGCTCCCTTTAGTCAATTATTACTACATCACTGAAATCCGATCTACTTTGTACACAAACTGTTTTGTTCTGTTGCGTTACAGGACTAATTTGTTACAAGCGAGCAGGGATTTCTACACTCTCGGCCTCGGCTAACGCATCGGGTAGCATCACGCCATTTTGCGCGGCGATTCGCCAAAAACCGTTGGGATCATTGAGATAAAAGTTGGCGAGGTGATCGAGGCGCTGGCCTTCTTTTTTGATGTGGTCGCCTAATCGGGACTGAACCGGCGGATCTGGTACGGTGAGCGCCATAACTCGCCTGCCTCGACGGTCAGTGACTTCGTATAGCTCGACGTTGTTGGGATAACGGCTTTTGGGGTCGAAAATAGCCATGGAAATTGTCTCCTTTATCTAGTTGAAACTATCTGGTGGAAAATATTAGGAAAAAATTAAAACGGTAAGAGGCCGCGAATGGCGTCTATGTTGTTGGCGATGTGTGCGATCGCCAATCCATCTTCTTGCAGCTTGGTAAAGTTATAAGCCGCCACAGCCAAGTCCGCCGTAATATCTTCTTGGCATTTAAATACATCTGGTGTGAGCACCTCCAGCCCCAGCGTTACCGTCGCCTGAATCGGATACAGCGCCGGGGAAAACAGCGTTTCTTCAACGGAAAAGCTCGTCACTCGCACGGGCAAAATTCGCCCTGGCCCCCAAACAAACAGGACCACCGGCACCGTCGGTCGTACAGCCCTAGCGCTGGCATCACCCACGAGTGCTTGCGCGCTAGCAACCAAATCTCCAACTAAACCCTGGCTGGGCAAGGTCAGCTTCTTTAACGCAGCTAGACGATCGGCAATGCCGACAGTGGTTGCGATCGGATTGCCATCTTCAAGATCATCAGTCGCATCAATTTCTAGGGTAATGTTAAAGCTCTCTTTGGGATCAAAAGGTTGCACGTTAGGCGCCTGAGCACCGCGCTGGGTTTGGTCCACCTCGAAAGGATTCCACGGCGTGAGCGAGTGGGAAACCTTGTCCGGATTGTACTGAAAGGGAATGACGTTAGGCAGCACGCCTACAATGTCCTTGACCAGTTGGACAAGGGCACCTTTTTGAAACTTAGGGCTACGTTTTAATCCGGTGTCAGGCATAGTCCTTAACTTCTGTTGATGGCTAAAAGTTGTAACACATTACTCACAACTAATAATTTTGTAGCTTTTTTGTTGTTCTGAACTGCTGTTTTCTTCTGCATGAATTATGTTTGTTTATGGCGTAGCTCCGGGCCGTATATTGGCATATGGAAGTTTAAGTTGTGTTGTTCTGCTTAGTCCAAGGTCGCGAAAGAACTCAATGTCCCATCGCCAAGCAAGTGCATTCTTAGTCCGTTGAGGTACACCAGGAATCTGATCGATAGATTCAATCATGACGTCGTATAGTTCTCCAGCGGTGCAATGTGTTCGTCCATTCCGTCTTTGTGCCTTTGCCCAGTTCTTCCAGTGACTGTCAAAGGCACGATGGGTTGCTGGATCCATCAGAACAGTCTCTGCGGCACTTCGACTGTATCTTGGCAACCGACGAAGGAAAGACGTTGGACCGATGTGTGCAGATTGGGCATCTCGGCCAGTGATGCTGAAGCCCTCGCGGACTCGTGATGCGGCGCGGTGAGGCTGGACACCTAGATCTACTGTGCCAGGTGTGTTGCGAGGTCCTACGAGGCCACTGGCCTCAGCCTCTCTTGTAGCAGCAGCAGTGCTTTCCAACGGAGTAGTTCCTATCGCGTCTAACTCAAGTTCTTGATTGATTTCGTTCCAGATTGCTTCACTAGCTGGTTGCTGCTGGGAGAGCTCCCGAGGCTGTGTCCCTTGGCCTTCGGTTCTAGAACGATCGTTAGATCGTCGAGTATTCCCTGTGCCAGACTCAGGTTCGGAAGAACGCCTAGTAGTACTTCTTTCTCTTCCGCGCGTCGAGCGAGCTTCTGCACTCTCGCTCGCCTCACGCATTGATTGTCCGGCGCTACTCGTTTGTGCAGTGTGGGCTGTCATTTGTGTCAGGGAGGCTGCAGCCGGTCCCAACCGACCAAGATCGAGAGCGACATCGCCGGTCATCGCTAAAGCAGCTGACCCCTGGCTAGTAACCTGCACAGCTCTAGCCGGAGCGAATGCCTGCGCGGTACGTGCGGGAGTGGTTGCTGAGCCTGCTCCATAAGACGCGAGAAACAATTCGGCCTCGCCAAAGATGCGGCCAATCATTCGAGCCTGTTCCGTAGGGGAAGCCGCCATGAAGGATCTCCATATCTCACTTCGATTTTGCCAGAATTGCTTGATTGTTTCAGGTAGCCGTGCAATGCCCTCTACAAAACCTGCCGGATCAGTAATCAGCTGCACAATTGATTCTGCCATAGCAACTCCGGCCTCACCCATACCCTGGAAGTAAGCAAATATCTGGTCGCGGATTTGGCCTTCGGATAGATCTTGCCAGAAGCTCTCACCGAAAGTAAGCTCGTGTGCAGGCTGATAGTTGCGGAAGTGCGCTTGCCTTGATCTGCGCAACAGCTGACGGAATCTACGCCCGCGTCGACCTTCCAGTTCCTGCAAGAGAGCGGTAATGCCTGGCCGGAACCGCTCTCCAAAAAGACCACCCCAGTAGTGTCTATTTGACATAGCTTGTAAGAATGCATCGAACCGCCTTTGTGATGTAGCATAGCGTTCGACAATCGCGAGAATCTCACGTTCTTCATTGTCACTCACATGCCACTCCTGAACTAGGGTCATAATGCGTTGAACATCACGCCGTAGAGTTGCAGGATTAGGCGTATCGCTGCGTTCACTACGGCGACGCGTCCGCCTTGGAGTAGAGGGGGCTGACTCTGCGCTCGAAGTTGTCATCTCCGCTAGGGCAGCTGAGGCCACGTCGAGATTGTCTTGTATCGCTTGTCTATCAGTTGAGCCCTCCGGAAAGTTGTTAATATAAATCGCTAGAGCTTCCACCAATCTTTCTACTGTATCCACGTCGAGCCCAGTAAAATCGGATGCCGTTAACTGCTGAACCAAAGATTTATCAAAGATGTCGGCTCGTATTGCTGCGGGTGCACCCGCTTGCCACTGTGCAACGTGGGCGAGCTCATGACCAGTAGTGAAGTTTGGTGAGGTGTTTACTCTCGAACCAAGCCAAACATGATTCTCATAGGCAAAAGCTCGTGAACCAATTGAGTTGCTTATAATCTCAGACTCGCGATCACAATGAAATTTGACATCACTAAGGTTCGCACCTATGCGCGGCTCATAGAAATTCTTGATAGACCCAGGAATTGAACTGCCACCAGTAGCTAGTTTGGCTGGACTTTTTTCCGTCTGGCTGAGTGTTGTCGTTCCTACTGACGGTCTATCTGGAAAATAAACCTCGCTATGCTGTTGTAGTTGAGTCATATCCATTGCCTTCTTGGCAATATGGTCCGCCTCATGCTCATACTCGCTGTGTGACTTCCTAATATTGAGCCTGGATTGAAACCAAGGAGGGGACATCTGTGGTTCGATTGCAGATTGCGGATGTGTTGCGCCAAAGCTTGTCCAGGTATTTGCCTTTCTCTGAACTAATGATGACTTTGGTGGACTCCCTTGCTTATGTAGAGCAGTCCGCTTGGATTGAGTGTTTGCCTTCCGTGCTAATGCCACGCTATTGCCCTCCACGTCCACGATTGTTATACATGGTGTTGCGAGCACCCCGCTGCAAAGCCTGTAAAATCGCCTGCGCGATCGCCTCATTCATTTCCCCTTCACTCGCCCCGGGCCCCACCTGTACCCGCACCGTCAGCGCCCCAAACTCTCCTTTCAACCCAGGCGGTAACTGCTGCGCCAACTGTTCAGCCATACCATTCGCTACCCGATGCCCCACCTGCGCATCACGCCCGGGCACCCGCAAATTCAACTGATTAATCTGAACCCCAGATGCGTTGCTATCACCCATGATTTACTAACCTCGCTTTCTCCCGAGAGCCAATCGATCGCCCCTCTTTACCCAGCTCTCGATCAACCCCGCGCAGCAAATGCGATATGTTCACAGGCTCTCTTAGGCGACGGCTCACAAAAATTGCAGAGAGCACCGCATTTTTAATCTGTGCCCCCGAGAGTTCTACACCTTCTGCCAAAGTGGCGATCGCACCCTCCACCTGTCTACCAACCTCCTCTCCACACAGCTCACCCATCACCCGAGTCCAAATCTGCTGCCGTTGCCCCTTATCCGGACGTGGAAAATCCAACACATAGCGCACGCGGCGCGTAAAAGCCGGATCAATATTTTGTTTTTTATTCGTTGCCAAAATCACAATGCCACGATAGTCCTCTAGCAGCTGCAATAAATAGCTAGTATCTGCATTGGCATGGCGATCATGAGAATCTTTCACCTCCGTCCGCTTGCTAAATAAAGAGTCTGCCTCATCAAAAAACAACACTGCATTCATCCGCGAGGCCCGCGTGAAAATCTGCTTTAGCTGCTTTGCCGTCTCGCCAATGTACTTACTCACCACCATCGCCAAATCAATCCGAAACAAATCCAGCGACAAATCCGCCGCTAACACCTGAGCGGCCATGGTTTTTCCGGTGCCCGATGGCCCGCTAAATAGCGCCACTAGCCCAGTGCCTCGTGGGAACAATCGCTGGGCCTGAGGCAATTCCCAAAAGGCCGCTCGCTCCTGAGCCTCAAAGGCAAAGTCTTCTAACTCCTGACGCGCCTTGTCTCCCAGCACCAAATCCGCCCAGTGAAAAGGACAATCCAACAGTTGACCCAGCGGTCCCAGTCGCTGCCGGGTTAGCTCACGGGAAAAGTCAGCTGCTTCATGGGCGCTCGCGGGTTCTCTGCTTCCTATCGTGCTAATGTCTCCCACCGTTAGCTGATAGCGAGACACCAGGGCCTCTAAGTCCGCTGCTGGCCAAACGGCGGTTTCAGGAATAGCCGCTTGCCATAGCTGCCGACGCTCTGCCAGAGTGAGTGCTGGCAGGGTGAGGCGATAGTCAACCGCACGAACCGACTGAGCAGAGCTGGTGTGATCGCCCGCCAATATCCCCTGGCCCTCATCACAAACAACAAACTGCAGCGGTGCAAGTGCAATCTGCGAAGGCCAAGAGCGGTGCACACCCGGGCCAAACCAAACAACGCCCATTCCCCCCATCAGGGCCAAGCGCTGAATTTTGATAAACCTATCGGGCCAGGTTTCCTCAGCGATTAGCCCTGTATCAACACTCAATAGCTCAATGCCAAAACGAGCCGCTACAGCCGCGGCAAATGTTCGTCGTCCACTCGCGGGTGCCCCCGTGATAATGACCCTAACCGCCGGGTGGTGCTGCATTAATTGTTCAATCGCGATCGCAGTGTCTGCCACAGGCCAGCTGGCCAACGGCGGATGCACCTTCACCGTTTTCACGCTTTCTATCAGGTCAGCGTCTAAATGCAGCTCGCCTTGGAACCAATCGACAACAATCGCATCCACCGCCAGAGGCACAGGCTCTCCAAGGGCAGCGTCACCCGCGCTCACCAATCCCCAGATTGCTAAGGCACTGCTCGGGCTCCACAGCGAGCGATGTCCGTAGTCAAACAGTCTGGCTACTAGCGCATTGGTGGCATAGGTACGGGCAGAATGCTGCTGTAAGTAGCCACATACCGGCGCTAAGGTTGGATCCATAGCAACCGCCACACAGCACTGCAACACGTCTAGCTCTGGCTCAGTTAGTAGAAACATCTCTGCTAAGCGTCGCAGTTTTTCGCCAGCAGGACCTGCCAGCGATCGCTCCACTCGCTGTATTCGTTCATTGAGTATCTGCACCGTTTCTTCGGTTTGATACCACTGCGCCTCATCCACGGGTCTATCGCGATCATCTAAACACACCTGTAGATAGCTTTCAAATGAGTGCTGCGATCGCGTTTCATGGTGGCCAGGGGCTCCCCATAGATGATTCAACCAGGCAATCCGGCGCTGCGATCGCAGCCGCACCCGCAGTACAATCAACGATAAAACAGATGCCGTCTCCAACGGTTGATTTGGCCCAGTCTCTGGCCCAGCCGCCGCTGTTATTGGTGGTGATATGGGGATGTCAACATTCATACTTTTTACAGGAGAACTCGCTGGCAGAACGAATGAGAGAAACTATCACGAGTTGCTAGGGCGGCAGCTCAATCCAAAAAGGCGCTGAGCCCGCACCGTTAATTGTTAGCTGGAAGGGATAGGCCACAGGCTCACTCAGGCCTGTAGACGGAAAGTGAGGATTAATCAAAATCTGATTGGGCCCACTGGTTACTAAAAACTCTCTCGCATTCGCAGGTGGGTCGATGGTGACCTGCTCGTATACCTCTCCGGCAACAATCACCTGAATCGCCGCCTCAGGCAAATTGGCATCGAGCAGATCAAACTCTTCACCCACGTTAATGAGGATATTGCCATCGCCATCTGGCGGGTCGTGGCCAGTAATGCGCGGGGCGATCGCAAAGCCAATTTCGTTACTGGTGGTCGTAATTTGCTTGAGTACATTGTTGATCACCCGCTCTGCTGAAACAGACAGAATAGACGCACTGTAAAAGCCCGGTAATACCGAAAGATCAACCGTTGTTTCATCTGCTCTTACATGGGTAAGCACTGACGACAAGGTAATCTCTATACGATCAGGGCGATACTCAATTTGCCAATTGGGGTTTTGATCTAGATCAACAACAGGTTGTTCAATCGGACCATCCGGCGGTGCGAGCTGTGTCCACAGGCTGTTCTTTAGGATGAGCGATCGCGATAATCCAGTAGATAGATTCGTGCCGATTAACTGAAGGCGATTGTGCCCAACCGCCGGAATAGCAGACGCATCTAGCGTCACCTGTGCTGGGGAAGCCTCTACTACCTGTTCACCGCCACCATTAATCGCAGGCAATTGGAATCGTACCT
>JBCDAG010000075.1:0-21511 GCA_039186165.1 Cyanobacteria bacterium P01_F01_bin.53 | reverse complement strand
GCTGGTTTGGTTATTAGCCTGAATCTACTATGGTGTGGCTCTTTCCTTCAATTACAGTCTATTTTTGCCAGACTCCAGTATTAATTGAAAGATCCTTAGGTAACTGCTTTTTCTTTTTGTTTCTCATCATAAGGCGATTGTCCTAGATATCAACTTAAGCGGCATTCAGTCCTGTAGATGACCTAGCAAGAAATTTCGTGGATTACTTGCTTATGACTATGCTCTCTTGTTTCCTCCCAGGTTTCACTGAGGGCAAGTGCTGAACTTCGATCAGCCATACCGAGAAATTGTCATCAAGTTCAGCCTTATCTTATAAAAACCTTATAAATGAACTCAGTAAAAGGGGATATTCTCCGTATTCTCCGAATCAAATACCCGCCATCCGCCATATTGAAGTTAGGGCGGTGACATTGATTGAAAAATCCGATCTCAAAACAAGAGGTCCGATGGCGACACCATCGGACCTCTTATAAATGGCCTATAAAACCGTATTCTCCTGACTTAGCGAGCAGCCTGTACTTGCACCACAAGCTTCTCAAAGCGTGCAACCGCTGTTTCAACAATATTTAGGCTATCCTGCCAAAACTGAGGCTGACGTAAATCCTTTTGCAAATGATGCTGAACAATATCTTCAGCACTCATCGTCCCCGTATCTCGCAGCAAAGCCGTATATCGCTCGTTAAACTCATTGCCATACACAGGCTGCTGAGCATAAATCCCCAGACTAAAGAGATAGCCAAAGAGGTAAGGATAGTTATAAAAGCCTAGACCAGAAATCGAGAAGTGGAGCTTGCTCGCCCAAAAAAGATCATCATAGCCGCTGAGGCTATCTTCAAACCACATTTTCCAGCTATCACTCATCATTTCACAGAGCTGTTCAGGGCGTGCGGCCCCCACTTTTCGCGCTTCCACCAACCGCTTTTCAAATTCAAAGCGGGCTGGAATATTCAGCAGAAAAATAGCCGCACTGCTGGCATCTTCCCAGGCAATTTCTAATTGCTGAGCGGGTGTTGTTGCCCGCTGCATCAGGGCATCACGCACCAACGTTTCGGCGAAGATGCTAGCGGTTTCCGCCAGGGTCATGGAGTAGCTACTTTCAATCGGAGAAAGATCACGCATCACCCAGTTGTGCCAAGCGTGGCCCAGCTCATGGGCTAGGGTGATAACGTTGCCCATCGTGCCCTCGTAGGTCATAAAAATTCGGGGCTCCCGAGGGTTCGCGAACTTTGTGCAGTACGCCCCCGTGGCTCGGCTAGGGGTGGGCTGGCCGTCTATCCAGCCTTTTTCGGCCATCATGGTGGCAAAGTCACCCATTTCAGGCGTGAGCTTGTTAAAGGCATTGGCAATAAGCGCGATCGCCTCTGCAAACGGAATCTTGTCCACTTCACCAGCAGCTGGGGCCGGGGCCATCACATCCCAAGGGTTCATCTGTTCCTGACCAATGGCTTTGGCCATACTCGCCAGTGCCCGGTGGCCAATGGTTCTATTTTGGTAGGTGGTGTCTATCAGTGCGTCCAGGGTTTCTCTTTCTATGCGGCTTTGGTGGCAGCTTTTGTCCAGGTAGTGCAGCTTGCGAATATGGGAGCGCTTTTCCGTCTCCTCCAAACGCCAACCATTAATCGCATTTAGCCCAGCGGCCACCGCAGGTTGTTGAGTACTCCAGGCCGCACGAATCCCCTCCCAAGCCGACTGTCGCGTAGCTGATTGGGGACTGCTGAGCAAATTCGCAGCCTTCGCCAGGCCCATCTCTTCTCCCTCTACCGTGCATTTGAGCGTGCCTGCAAGGGTCGTGTAGAGATTGCCCCACGCATGGAGACCATTGGTGGAGAGTCCGGTAATGAGCTTTTCTTCTGCCACACTCAGGAGCTGATCTTTGAGCTTGCGCTGATGGTGAATAGAGAATCTGAGATCGGTGAGATCAGGATCAGCGAGGAGCACGGTAATAAAAGCGTCACTGGCCCTCAGGAGAAAAACATCCAATGGCGTAGTGGCTTCTGAAAGATCGGCTCCGAGCTTTTGAATAACGGGCTTTTGGCCGTTAGCGTTGGGGTCTTGGGTATCAGTGCTGAGGGCGCTGAAAATGTAAGTACCGACGTTGCCCAGTTGCTCTCGCACCGTTTTCTTTTGGTTGTGAATCGCCCGGATTCTATCGACGAGCGGTGCATATTCACTTTCCGTCAGGGTATCAGCGGTTTCGATGGCAGCGGTGAAGGGCTCGCACGCGGCGGCAATGCTTTTAATATCGGCCTTAAGGGTCTCTATCGTGCTGGCAATGCGTGGATCGCTCGTACTGGTAAAAAACTGACGATTGTCCCAGAGAGGGCGCAAGGGCTTAGCTGTCGTTGGTTTGGTGGGGAAAGTTGCTGTCATAGGCTTGGACTTAGGCTTGGACTTAAAGAACTGGAATAGGGTGGCTTGTCGGTGTAGGGATGAGGATACACAATAGTACCGGCCGTTACCTGCACTACTTCATGAGCTCTCTGATTGGAAAACGCCTGCAAGGTGGAAAATACAAGCTGGAGAAGGTACTGGGTCGGGGGGGCTTTGGCCTCACGTTCCGGGCACATCAGACCTACCTCGATCAGGTGGTGGTGGTCAAGACCCTGAATGAGTCGTTCTGGAGTGCTCCTAACCTTAACGATTTACAGCGGCAGTTTCAAGATGAAGCCCGGCGTTTGGCACTTTGCAGCCATCCCAATGTGGTAAGGGTGAGCGACTTTTTTATTGAAGATAATCTGCCCTACATGGTGATGGACTACATTCCCGGTAAGTCCTTGGCGGATATGGTGTCACCGGACAAGGTACTGCCAGAAGCAACGGCGGTGAGCTATGTGCAACAAATCGGCAAAGCGTTGCAGGCGGTACACAGTAAGGGGTTGCTGCACCGGGATGTGAAACCGCAAAATATTATGATCCACGAGCTGACGGGGGAGGCGGTGCTGATTGACTTTGGCATTGCCCGTGAGCTAACGCAGAATCCAGCCCAGACCCATACCAGCATTGTGTCGGAAGGGTATGCGCCGATTGAGCAGTACATGCCCAAGGCACAGCGATCGGCGGCGACGGATATTTATGGGCTAGCGGCGACACTGTATACCCTGCTAACGGGGGCAACGCCTGTGGCGGCAGTATTGCGCGATCGCACGCCCATGCCCACGGTGCAAACTCTCCGCCCAGATGTGAGCGATGCGGTCGGCGATGCGATCGCCCACGGCATGAAAATAGAACTCAAAGATCGACCCCAGTCCGTCGGACGCTGGATCACCTCACTTACCCAAAAATCTGGCACCCAAAAATCTGGCGGAACGGGCGTGCTGGGTCGAACCACTCGCAATCAAGAGACCCAAGCCCCTACGGTCCAGTCACCTTCTGGTTTTTCGTCAGCCCCCACGCGGGTGGTCGCACCAGGTCAGCCGACCTATGCCAGCAGCCCACCCGCTGCCACCACCAATAAAACGGTGGCCATGCCCATACCCACGGCATATGGCACTGAACATAGCCAGGTGTACGCGCCTCGGGCACAACCTCGGGCAGAACGCAAAGGCTGCGGCTGTGCGTCTACGCTAGGTATTTTGACCGTAGGGATCGTAGGGGCCTTTGCAGGCGGTGGCTTTTGGTTATTTCAGCAGCTAAACGGTGGGGTTGAAAATCTTTTTGCCGACTTCTCCTTACCCAAACTAGAGCTGCCCTCAGCCGAGCGGGCTAATCAAGCCAATGAAGACACCGTGGATGGCCCAAAAGAAAATCCCGATGAGGAGAACACCGAAGAAAACCTTGAAGAACCAGAAGATGAGGTCAACGCTGAAAAGTTAGAGTCGGAGATCCTCGAAGAACAACCCGTCGAGCAGTCCGTAGATGTCGTCAGTGGTGAGCCCCCGTTGTTGTTAACCAATGATGGCGATCCGGCCAATGCACAGCCTGGGCATACGGGTGGAATGGTGGCTATTCCCGGCTTTTCACCGGGCGACTCGGCCAACGAAATTCGCGGACGACTGGGAGAACCTACACAAAGCAGCTCGGTGAATGGCTATGAGACCAGCATTTACGATGTGGTGCCCAATCGGGTGTCATTGGCCTATGTGTATGAGCCCGGCTCAAACCAGGTGAGACAATCTGAGGCGACCTTCTCTCCCGCCACGGATCGGTTGGTAATGCGGACAGCCCTAGTTGGCATTTTAGATGGACGCTCTACCCGAGAGATTGAACAAGGCTTGGAAGCGGTGAGAACTGGGGAGCGCGATCGCTTTGACTTCGACCAGCAAGGTTTTCGCGGTGCTATTGAGCGCAATGCCTATGGCTATGTTCATATCTATGTACAAAACTAACTGTTAGAAACATAGATATTAAAAACTGGGCATTTAGGAATTAATTGAATAAGCAAGGCCAAATTCAGCATCCATCCTTAGTTTTTTAGAAGCTTAATTGAACTGCTTGCCTGTAACCCTCAATCTTTAATTATAGACAAGTAAATAGGCATGCGAGCACAAGCGCATGGCCCATATTTCCCAACCTTTTACCCCCAAGTTAGGGGATGAAAGACGGTGCGTCTAAAGAGCGCTTAAAAAGGTAAAATCACCCTGACTTAAGTGATTAAAAGGTGCCGTTTTTTCAGTATTAATCACTATTTCTTGGTCGTTGAGCCCATGGGCATGGCGGGAACACTGAATCTCGTAAAGAATCTCGTAAGTTTTTGTTAGCTTGTCGTCACAATAATGACCCATCGTCATTATGCGCTGTGGCCTAGGGGCTTCCATTTTTATACATGAGGTTCAATTGCAAGTGCCTATAGGTTATTGACTGATGAACCCTTCACCGCCATTGGGAAAAACGACGGCAGAGACAAAAGCCATAAAGCAAAATCTATTTAGTCGATTGAAGGTAAATCAGCGGATTACGCTGGGGTTTTCCTTAGCCTTGGGATTGGCCTTTGCCGGAACGGGGGCCGGCATCGTCATCGGTAACTATTATCAGGTGCAAGCGCTCAATGAAGAAGCGCATGTCCGCAAAGAGCTTAACCTGCTCTCCCAATTGCAAACAGGGGTACTACAGTCTCGAACCCATCAGCAACAGCTCATTCCCTTAAGCGAATTTCCTGAAGATTTTCAGGACGAGTACAGCCATATCCTCAAACATTCAGAAACGATTAAATCTGTTTTACAGTCACTGACAATGTTTATTGAGGAAAGCTCGCGTCACTCAGAACCAGGTCATGTTGTAGACATTTCAAAAATCGATGATTTTCTGGAAGAGTATGATGGTATTCCCACGACTTACCTCGACGAACTCGATCGGATAGTGACATCCATTGATCCAAATAGTCTTAACACACCAGAAGACGTAGAGCGTGCTCAGCAAGCCCTCCTGACCTTTACAAATAGCGATCTTGCGATTTCCTTCGATGGAATTTCAGATGACTTATCTGGCATCATTGCAACGGCCAATGAAGAATTGAGTCAGGCGCGCCAAAGTGCCAAAAACGCCCAGGCCTTACGAAATCGGCTGATTATTTTGAGTATGGCCCTCTCTTCAGTCTGTGGGGGACTACTGGCCTGGCTGATTAGCCGTTCGATTAATGCGCCCCTCACGGCCATGGAAAAAACGGCCTTGCAGATCACCCAAAACGACAACTTTGACCTGCGCGCCGAGGTGATGGGTAACGATGAAGTCGGCACCGTGGCCTCAGCCTTCAATCTACTGATTCAACGGGTTGAGAATCTCCTCTCCGATCAAAGGGTTCGGGCTCAAGAATTAGAAGAGATCAATCAAAAACTGGTCTCTACCCAACGGCAAATGATTGCCCAGGAAAAATTGGCCTCCTTAGGATCGCTGACCGCAGGCATTGCCCATGAGATTAAAAATCCGCTGAACTTTGTCAATAACTTTGCCGAGCTTTCTGTCGAGCTTGCCGATGAACTCAAAGAAGAACTCGACCCTAAAAAAGAGCAGTTTGATCCAGACCTTTTCTCAGACGTAATGGAGATCATCGATACCCTTAAAGAGAATGTTAGTAAGATCGATTACCATGGCAAACGTGCCGATAAAATTGTGGCCAACATGCTGCAACACTCTCGGAACGGCAATAACGATGAGTGGGAAGCGGTAAACCTCAATGAGCTGATCGCTGAAGCCGTTAACTTGGCCTACCACGGGATGCGGGCTAAGCAGTCAGACTTTAACCTCGACTTTGACAATGACTACGATGAGAGTATCGACACCATTAAAGGATCGTCGCAAGATCTCAGCCGGGTCTTTCTCAATATTGCAAGCAATGCCTGCTATGCCATCTATCAGAGGCAGCTGACGGAAGGCCCTGACTTTAAGCCTTTACTCAAGGTGCGATCACGGCAGGAAGGTAACAACGTCGTTGTCTACATTCGTGACAATGGTCCTGGTATGAGCACCGAGGTGATGGACAAGGTTTTCGATCAGTTTTTTACCACCAAACCCACGGGTGAAGGCACGGGCCTAGGGCTATCGCTGAGCTACAACATTGTGGTGGAACAGCACAATGGCACGATGGAAGTGGCCTCTGAAGAAGGCATCTACACAGACTTTATTGTGACCCTGCCAGCCTAATCATCTCTTCGTAAAGTCCCTGACACCTCGCCCCCTCCCCTCATTGAGCTTGAATCCCGCTAATCTTTAGCCCTCTCCTACTTTAGCCCTCTCCTACTTTAGCCCTCTCCTACTTTAGCCTTCTCCTATCTGTACGATTTTACGAATAAAATTTTCCACACACGGTTTTACAGACAGTCTTTTATAAACATTTTTTCTCGGTATTATGACAAACGCCCTAGCTAACAGCCCAACAAAAACACTTCACATCTTGGTCGTGGATGACGAACCTGATGTTGAATCCATGTTTCGACAAAAATTTCGCAAAGAAATTAAGGCCAAAACCATCGGATTCCACTTTGCGCTCTCTGCCGCAGAAGCGTTGACCTACTTAGAGCCCCCGGAGGCCTGTGCCGAAGCCACATTAATTCTCTCAGATATCAATATGCCAGGCATGAATGGCCTGGAACTATTGCGAGTCATCAAGGAAAACCATCCCCAACTGCCCGTTTTCATGGTGACGGCCTACGGCGATGAGCAAAGCCAAATAACGGCTAAAAAATACGGGGCGAGTGGCTTTATTAATAAACCTGTTAACTTTACCCAACTCAAAAAAGATATTTTCAACCTTGTCCCTCTGCCAGCCGCGAACTAGATTTGGGCAGTGATTATTACCCCCTTAACATCAATGCCATAACGGTAGAGCGTTTTACGTTTAAGTTCTCTAACGTCAAAAGGCCTAGCGTCAGTCCGTCAATCGGTCAGCCAATCAGGCTGTACTCACTAACGTAACATCCCCTTTTGAAGCACCTCTTTAAAGACTCTCGCTAAAACACATTCTAAAATATCCCCCATATCGTAAAAAAGATGGAAAAGCCTCGTCCTGTAACCCACCACATTTTAGTGGTCGATGACGAACCCGACGTTGAATCGCTCATTTCTCAAAAATTTCGACGTGAGATTCGCAACGGTGACTATGCATTTACCTTTGCGGGCAATGGTGCAGAGGCCTTTGATCAGGCGATCGCAAACACCGATATCGACATGGTACTCACCGATATCAATATGCCTGTGATGGACGGCCTCACCCTGATTTCTAAGCTCAATGCGCTGGCACATCCGCCTAAAACGGTGGTGGTCTCTGCCTACAGCGATATGGATAATATACGGGCAGCCATGAACAACGGTGCCTTTGATTTTGTGACCAAGCCGATTAACTTTAAAGACCTGGTCACAACCCTCGAAAGAACCTTGAAGGCCGTAGCCCAGGAAAAAGCCCGCCAAGTGCAGCTAGACCAGGCAAAAGTCCAGATGGTTCAGGGCGAAAAAATGGCCTCCCTCGGGCAAATGGTGGCGGGCGTTGCCCATGAGATTAATAATCCGGTCAACTTTATCTATGGGAACCTCAAGCCCGCGAAAAACTATGTCCAGGACCTGGTAATGCTCATTGAGCATTATCAGAGGGCCTATCCGACACCCACACCTGAAATTCAAGACTGTATTGAAGAGATTGATCTAGACTTTTTGCAAGAAGATCTCTCCAAACTGTTTGATTCACTCACCATGGGTGCTAGTCGAATTCGAGATCTGGTTCTCTCTCTCAGAAATTTTTCTCGGCTTGATGAAGCCGAGAAAAAAACGGTGAATATCCATGAAGGGATTGATAGCACGCTACTGCTGCTTATGAATCGATTGAAATCGACCTCCGAACGACCTGAGATTCAAGTGGCCCGAGAGTATGGCGCACTGCCGCCGGTCAGCTGTTACCCCAGCCAGCTCAATCAGGTGGTGATGAATTTGCTGGCTAACGCCATTGATGCCCTAGAAGAGCACAGCCAAGGCCAAAGTTTTCAGGCACTGACCGCCGCACCAAATATCATTCGGGTTCACACAGAAGCAGTAACCGCCGACTGGGTGAGCATTACCATTACTGACAATGGCCCTGGCATTAAACCAGAAACCATTGCCAAGCTATTTGAGCCCTTCTTTACCACCAAGCCCGTAGGGCAAGGCACTGGCTTAGGGCTATCGATTAGCTATCAAATCATTGTCGAAAAACACGGTGGCAAGCTCACTTGCGACTCCACCGTGGGCACCGGCACGCAGTTTAAGATTGAATTGCCGGTGTAGCGCTTTTGCAAAGAGCACTGTTAGAAAGAGCACTTTTGGAAAGAGTGCTTCTGTTAAAAACTTTGCGACTCAGGCCTGCTGCGTTGACAGGTGAGGCAACTCAGCAGCCGTGCTATACACTTTGAGCTATACAGCTTGAATGGTTTAGCCCACAGTTCCATAATGCTTCAGCAGAGCGCTCAACAGACAGATCAGCAGTGGCATACACTCGGAGCTGAGGAAGCTCTAGCCGCGCTAGAGACGACTGCCGACACGGGACTGTCCAACACAGAGGCGACCAACCGCTTGGCCCAATACGGCCACAACGAACTGGTGGACAATGGAGGCCGCAGTCGCTGGGAGATTTTGATCTCTCAGTTTGCCGATGTCATGCTGCTAATGCTGATTGGTGTGGCGGTTGTGGCAGCGGTGCTGGATGTCCGGGCAGGCCAGTTTCCCAAAGATGCGATCGCCATTATGACCATCGTATTGATCAACGCTGTCCTCGGCTACTTACAAGAAAGTAAAGCCGAGCAGGCCCTAGCCGCGCTCAAAGTCCTCTCAGCGCCGGATGTGCGGGTCATGCGGGATGCTCAACGACAAACCATCTCAGCCAAAGATCTCGTACCGGGAGACGTAATGCTGCTCGAAGCCGGTGATCAGGTAGCCGCAGACGGACGATTGCTCGAAACCGCCACCTTGCAAGTGAGAGAATCGGCCCTCACAGGAGAATCCACAGCCGTCGGGAAGCAGGCGACCATCATCCTATCTGAAAAAATTTCCCTAGCAGAGCGGAAAAACTTGGCCTTTCAGGGCACAGAAGTCGTGCATGGGCGCGGCAAACTGCTGGTCACCCGCACGGGCATGGACACAGAGCTGGGCAAAATAGCCACCATGATTCAGTCAGTCTCAGTGCTGGCAACCCCTTTGCAACAGCGCCTAAAACAGCTGGGAAACGTGCTCGTCATGGGTTCACTGACGCTGGTTACGCTGGTGGTTGTCGGCGGCACCCTGGCCATGGGCTGGCCCGCGTTTGAAGAATTGCTCACGGTGTCATTGAGTATGGCCGTGGCCGTGGTGCCAGAAGGCTTACCAGCGGTGATTACAGTCACGCTGGCGCTGGGCACCCAGCGTATGGTGAAACGCCACGCCCTTATTCGGCGGCTGCCCGCAGTCGAGACCCTAGGCTCGGTCACCACCATTTGTTCCGATAAAACAGGCACCCTCACCCAAAACAAAATGGTGGTACAGAGCGTGCATGTCGCAGGGCTACCCTTTGAGCAGGATTTTACAATCAGTGGCGAGGGCTATGCCCCCGAGGGAAAGTTTTATCCGGCAGGCGACCCCGCCAATAGCCAGCCCATTCAACCCTTAGAAAAACCAACCCTGGCATTATTGTTGTTAACCTGCGCGCTGTGTAATGACGCGGTCCTACAAACCGAAAAAACGCCCAATGGCCAAGCGCGATGGGCTATTGTAGGCGATCCAACCGAAGGCGCGCTAGTCACCCTGGCAGCCAAGGCGGGCCTAGAGAAAACATCACTGGAGTATGAATTTCCCCGAATTGCTGAATTTCCATTTTCCTCTGAACGAAAACGGATGAGTGTTGTTGTTGAAATCCCTGCAAGCAATCGATTGGGGATTCGGAGCAAAACCGCTGTGTTTGCAAAAGGCTCAGCAGAGCTGTTGTTGGCACGCTGTAACCAAATCGGGCACAGCACGCGAGCGTATAGCACGCAATCGTACAGTGCCAAATCGGATAGTGCCAAATCACTCACAGAAACTGAGCGTAAAGAGATTTTAGAAAAGGTCGATGTGCTGGCGGGGAAAGGGACACGGGTACTGGGATTTGCCTACCGCCCAATGATAGGCGATAGGACAGACGATCTCCTCACATTGGGCGCAGGGGACAACAAATCGGAGCAGGCCGTAGAACAAGAGCTGATTTGGCTGGGCTTAGTGGCGATGATCGATGCTCCTCGGCCAGAGGTGAAAGCAGCCGTGGTGCGATGTCAGCAGGCGGGCATTCGGCCCGTGATGATTACGGGCGATCACCCTTTGACGGCCCGTGCGATCGCAGTTGATCTGGGCCTGGTAAACGATGACGCGGCTAAAACCTATACCGGCAATGACATAGAAGCCATGGACCAAGCCGAACTAGAAACCGTCGTGAACTTAGGCAGTGTGTATGCGCGGGTATCACCAGAGCATAAGCTGCGCATTGTACAGGCTCTGCAAGCCCAAAAGCAGGTCGTGGCAATGACCGGGGATGGGGTGAATGACGCCCCCGCCCTCAAGCAGGCAGATATCGGCATCGCCATGGGACTAACAGGCACTGACGTGAGCAAAGAAGCGAGCGATATGGTACTCCTCGATGACAACTTTGCCTCGATTGTGGCCGCTGCCGAAGAAGGCCGCGTGGTGTACAGCAATATTCGCAAGTTCGTAAAATACATTTTGGGCAGCAACATTGGTGAGGTGATTACCATTGCCCTCTCACCGCTGCTTCTCCCGATAGTCGCTGTACCGCTGACGCCCCTACAAATTTTATGGATGAACTTAGTGACCGATGGCTTTCCGGCCTTGGCCTTGGCGATGGAGCCCCCAGAGCCAAATATGATGGACCGCCCACCTCACGACCCTAAAGAAAGCATTTTTGCGCGGGGCTTGGGCTTTTATATGGTGCGGGTAGGAATTGTGTTTGCAATCTGGGCAATTACGCTGATGCTGGTGGCCTACAGTTACACCCACAACCCAAGCATTCCGGGCAACCCAGAACGATGGAAAACAATGGTGTTTACAATGTTGTGTTTGTCACAAATGGGACATGCCATCTCAGTGAGATCCGACCGGCGTTTAGCCCTTGAAATGTCGCAATTCACCAACCCCTATGTCCTACTGGCTGTCATCAGTACAACAATGTTGCAATTAATGTTGATATACGTACCATTTTTGCGTGATTTCTTTGGAACCCATGTGCTTTCAGCAACGGAATTACTCTTGTGTATTGGTTTTAGCCTTTTACTCTTTGTGTGGGTTGAATTGGAAAAAATGTTTATTCGCTTGAGATATGCACCATAAACGGCATAAAAATGACTGCATTAGGAGGGGAATATTGTGGCTTATTTTAAAGAATTCACCCATGGCTACTGAACTTTTTATTTAGTTCCCGATTTTCATACGGATCTCAGGAGAGAGGAGGAGAAGCCTTCCAATACTGATTTCTGTAATAGATTCTCTGTCTATATCCATGGCTGTATCCTTTTCCTCTCAAAAACGAGGCACACATCGACAGTCTAAGCGACTCTCCGTCGGTGGCGTACAAAGGGTGTTGCTCTGGAGTTTCCTGGGAATGGCAATTTCTGGCAAGCTCCTTAAGCAGCGAATTTTGGCGGTGAGCTTACACAAGCTATTGCTGTGCTTCTTTATTTTTATTGCCCTGATTCCTCTTTTGTTTTTGGGCACCTGGGTAGAGCGGAATACTCAGCGAGTAGCCATCAATGCCGTGCAAGAAAAGCATTTGTTACTGGCTGAGAATTTGAGCGGTTCTCTCTCTCGCTATGCCATGGATTTAGAGGCTGTTTTTATAGCGAAGTCAGAAGCCGAGCCGATCAAGTTTTCGCCCGAAATAAAAACGCTACTACAGTCAGTCAATATTCAAATGTTGGCACTCATTAGTCAACCCTCCAACCACAAAAATAGTGATAGCCAGAGGAAAGTGATTGGCTACTGTATGGGCAATTACTCATTTTTTCCAGCAACGGGCATGGCAGCCTTAGCCGTGGAACGACAGCAGGCATTCCTTCACCCTCAACAGGTGATTATGAGTCCTGTCATTTTAGATACCCAGGGCAATCCCACCATTTATTTGCTCAGGGTTACCACACAAAATGTGCTGGCAGTGGCTGCGGTCAGCACAGACTACTTTCAGCAGGTCCAGGAATCAGTACGTTTTGGAGAATTAGGCCATGCGGCGATTGTGGACCACACAGGAAAAACCATTGCCCATCCCAAAGCCCAGTGGCGAAAAACCGCAAAGGATTTGAGTCAGATTGAACCAGTCAAGCGGATGTTGACAGGCGAATCAGGCGTGGTGGAATTTTATTCTCCCGCGCTCCAAATGGACATGGTAGCGGGCTATTCTTCTGTGCCAGGAACGGGTTGGGGCGTCATGATTCCGCAACCCCAAAGCGAGCTTCAAACCCTCGCGCGTCCTACAAAGTTAGTCGCACTCTCTATTGCAGGCCTGGGCCTACTGTTGTCTTTGTGGGTCAGCTGGCGACTGACTGTTTACCTATTAGATCCCATTCGTTCGGTAATCGGGGCATCGAGAGCCCTCGCCCGGGGAAATAAAATAGACGTGCTGGCGATCCAACCTCAGATGTTTCCTCAGGAGATTTACGAATTACTCCAGGCTTTTGATCAGATGGCAATGGAGGTGTCTTCGGCACGGACAACTTTAGAGCAGCGGGTAGAGGAACGAACCCAAGAACTGGTGAAAGAAGTCGAGCAAAGAAAGGCGCTGGAGCTGCAACTGATCCAAAAGGCAACCCATGATATTTTAACTGGCTTACCGAATCGACGCCTGCTAGCAGAACGATTAGAATCCACCATTGAATATGCCATCCGTGACCAGCGGGCGATCGCACTTTTGTTTCTCGATTTAGATGGGTTCAAAGCCGTCAATGATACCTATGGTCATGCGGCAGGCGATGAACTGTTGGTTCAAGTGGCTGAACGCCTACGGACCAACTTGCGCAAAAACGATAGTGTTTTCCGCCTGGGCGGCGATGAATTCGTGATTTTGGCCGAGCAAATAGATCGTCCGGAGACCGCACGGGCCTTAGCAACAGATTTGCTAGAGGCCATTCAAGACCCTTATAGGCTTGACAATTACAAAGTGAGAATTGGCGGGAGTATTGGCATCAAAATTAGGCGCAGGAATGGGCACGAGACCGCCTATGAAATGCTCGCCGCTGCCGACAATGCCATGTATCAGGCAAAGGAGACGGGGAACTGCGCGATTGTTTATTAGCCAGTCGCCTTTCTATAAATTTTTCCCTTCCCATAACTTTTGGCCTTCTATAACTTTTGTAAGTCGTTTAGCTCGCCTGATAGGAAATTTGCAGTACACTCTCGATAATGAGGTACGTTTGGATGCGATCGCGTCTATATTTCCTCATTTACACTGCATTTACCTGCTGTATCAAATTAAGGAGAGCCCCCATGGTATCAGCTGTTTCCGAACGGTTTTTAACAACCATTCAAGGAGAACCTGCTGTTGTTTTAGAACAAATGCCCGATAGCTGGCAAAAGATTGCCACCGGAGACTGGATGAGCGAGCCCAAGGCGTATACCGCCATGGCTCAAGTGTTTTTTGCCAAGCATCAGCAAGGCCACGTATTGTTCTGCGATCGCCCCGCAGCGGCGCACCTCAAAGCCGCTTACTGCGAGGGCAACGGCCAGCTCGCCTACGAAGCGGTAGCACACTACGGAGAAGCCTTCTTGCCCGAGAGCTATCCTAACCTTGCTAAGATTCGAGCCACCGTCGCCGCCAGCCCTGAACAGCACGAAGAGCGTTTAGCCCTAGTCGATACGGTTAGCGATCTATTCGATGAGCTAGGATACGACGTGCCCGCCACCTTCTACTGGACTTTCCTCCATCCCTTGCAGCGCGACAACGTATTTGAGCTGCGCTCCTTCCGCTTTAGCGAACAAGACTTAGGCGTGGCTAGGCAGTTCGATGCCATTTTGCATGGCGGCTATGTCTCCATGCTCAGGCGACTCATTGACAGTGTCTCTAGTCGTCATGGTTTTTTCATTGAGCACGGCTGCGGCTGCGAAAATCACCTCGCCAAACTCAAACCCTGTGATTCGCCCTTTGACTATCAGCTCCCGGTAGCCACCCGCAAAAAAACGTTGCGAGCCTTTTTCTGGAGTGTCATGGAAGAATATCTGTTGTTTGAACAACGCGCAGCAACAAAATTAGTATACGCCGACGAGATCGACCTATAAAAGGAAAAATCAACACAACACTTTTAAAGTGTGCATGGTAAAAAATCTACACTGCAAATGAGACTAAAAAAGAAGGGTTAGCTGTATTGAGTGCTGACCCTTCTTTTTTTGCATGCGCGACTTTTTATAAGACTTTTTATGCAGCTATAGTCTCACCCATGTCGGTCGCTGGCATGTCGGTCACCGGAGCTACATCTCCAGCATTGTAGTAAACCCGCCACAAGCTATCATTGCGATGCAACAAAGATCCCTTATCCGTCACACAAATCGCCACCGAAGCATCGTCACTAGGTCCGTGGAACAAAGTCGCCCTCTGCTGTTGGTGACCACCCAGGTCGTACTGATCGCAAGTAATTCTAACTTCTCGAACGATAAAGACTTTATCGATCTCTTGGCAATAGGTCTGTATATGACTGAGTTTTGTTCGCACTAGCTGGCGACGCTCAGCAGCCGGTCTTCGCTGAGCAACCCTTAACGTCTGTTGCAACAATGACCGTAGTGTTTGTTTGATATTGTCCATAGCCTCACCGCCTACTATTTTTTGGGTTAGTGGTGGTGATGCCCCTGCTTATGTAGATTACGGTAAGGCATGATGCGCAAATTGTTGTGTAGGGTCTCACACCTCATCCCAACGCATCTGATTTTCTGACGTGAAGGCCCATGCTCTCAATGTTGTAGAAGTTCCGGATAGCCTCTCGACATTCTGTAAAGCTGAAGTGAAGCTCACGGTTAGCATACCGAGTTAGCTTACCTAATATTTCATGCCCACTTAGTATTCCTCACCCAATAGTTCCAAGTGTTGAACAATCCCACACACCGTTCAGCACTTGGAACTATTGATGATGCCTGCAATGACAACAACGACACTGAAAGTAACGGGTATGGCCTGTGCGTCCTGTGCCAACAAAGTGGAAGTGACCCTTCAAGAGCTGTCAGGGGTTGACGCTGCACAGGTTAATTTTGCGGCTGAACAAGCCAGCATTGACTATGATGAACAGCGCACAACCCTAGAGAGAATTTTAACCGCAGTCACAGATATTGGCTTTGAAGCAGATGAGCTTGAAGACTCGATAAGTGCCCTGGAAGAAGCTGAGCAAGCCCAAGCTGCAAGAGATGAAGCGCAGAAGCTACTGCGCCTAAAGGTGATTGACAGTAGCATTGTCAGTACCCTCCTGGTTATCGGATCATTGCCGATGATGCTGGGTATAGAGATTCCGAACTGGCCCAAGTTTTTGCATAATTCTTGGCTACAGCTAATATTGTCAACGCCCGTACTCTTTCTGTGTGGCCAGAGTTTTTTTGTGGGCGCGTGGAAATCGCTAAAACATCGCACGGCGACCATGAATACATTGGTGGCACTCGGCACAGGAACGGCATACCTGTACTCTCTTTTTGTCACGTTTTTCCCAGCTGTTTTGCGTTCCCAGGGGCTCGGCACAGAAGTTTATTACGAGGCAGCTGTTGTCGTGATTACGCTGTTGTTGTTGGGCCGATATTTAGAGGGCCGGGCTAAGGGAAAAACATCAGAGGCCATTCGGCAGCTCATAGGTCTACAGGCAAATACTGCCAGGGTTGTACGCAAAGGCCGTGAGGTTGAAATCCCGATTGAGGCCGTCGTCGTCGGGGATCTGATTGTTGTGCGCCCAGGGGAGAAAATTCCGGTTGACGGTGAAATTATTGACGGGGCCTCGTCCATTGATGAGGCGATGGTGACGGGCGAGTCCATGCCTGTAAGTAAGGGGGCTGGGGATGAAGTGATTGGGGCGACTCTCAATAAAACTGGGCGGTTCACGTTTAGGGCTTCGCGGGTGGGTAAGGACACAACCCTTGCGCAGATTGTACAGCTGGTAAAAGAGGCCCAAGGCTCAAAAGCACCGATTCAAAAGCTAGCCGATCAGGTAACAGGTTGGTTTGTCCCCGTGGTTATGGCGATCGCGATCTCAACCTTTCTCATTTGGTTCAACATCACCGGGAACCTCACCCTGTCCCTACTCCCCACAGTCGGCGTTCTGATCATCGCCTGCCCTTGCGCCCTAGGACTGGCTACCCCTACCTCCATTATGGTGGGCACCGGCAAGGGCGCTGAAAACGGCATTTTGATCAAAGGTGCAGAGAGCCTGGAACAGGCCCATAAGCTCCAGACCATTGTGCTCGATAAAACAGGGACCCTAACAGAGGGAAAGCCCACCGTCACAGACTATGCCAGCATACGCGGCGTAGCCGACCACAATGAGATCAAACTAATAATCCTAGCCGCTGCCGTAGAGGCGGCCTCTGAACATCCGGTCGCTGCCGCCATTGTTCGCTATGCGCAAAGCCAAGGGCTTGATCGTGATCGCCTACCGATCGCAGAAGGGTTTGAATCGGTTACAGGCTGTGGTGTAAAAGGGTGGGTAAACGGCCATTTGGTGCATGTGGGCACTGAGCGCTGGATGCAAAGCTTGGGCATTGACATTACTTGGCCACACTCTCCTCTACAGCAATGGGAAGCTGAAGCCAAAACCACGGCCTGGATTGCGGTAGATGGCAAAGGGGAAGGTGTCATCGCCGTCTCAGATGCTCTCAAAGCCTCTTCGCCAATGGCGGTGAGCGCTCTAAAAAAAATGGGCTTAGAAGTGGTCATGCTCACCGGGGATAATCCACAAACAGCAGCTGCGATCGCAAAAGCCGTCGGCATTGAGCGTGTCTTTGCAGGCGTAAAACCTGACCAAAAAGCAGCACACATTAAGCAATTACAGGCAGAAGGTAAAGCCGTCGCAATGGTTGGCGATGGCATTAATGATGCTCCCGCCCTAGCGTTAGCCGATGTCGGTATTGCCATTGGCACAGGGACCGATGTTGCGATCGCAGCTAGCGACATCACCCTCATTTCGGGTGACCTGCACGGTGTAGTCACCGCTATTCAGCTGAGCAAAGCCACCATTGCCAATATCCGCCAAAATCTCTTTTTTGCCTTTATTTATAACGTTGCTGGCATTCCGATTGCGGCAGGCATTTTATACCCGCTGTTTGGCTGGCTGCTCAATCCTATTATTGCCGGGGCCGCCATGTCTTTTAGTTCAGTCTCTGTTGTCACCAATGCGCTCAGGCTCAGACGGTTCAAGCCTACAGCGCATATGCCGATGCAATCATAAATCGGTCAGAATAAATCGGCCAGAGAGGTATATCAATATCAGGGTAAAAACGATGGAACGACAACTCTATTTACTCGCCACTGCACTCGGCACAGGATGGTTGCTCAGTACAACCGACGTTGCCCAGGCACAGTTGACAGGGACGAATACTGACAACTTTCAACACATTGAGCAGCCATTACCCCTCAAAGCTACGACTACCACCTTAGGAATTGGGCTGATCGGATTTGAACTCTGGTGGTTTTTATTCAGTCGCGCCAAAACAAAAACTGAACAATCTGCTGCCAAGAAAATAATTGACAAGCAGATGGTTGCTACGCCAAGGAATGAGGATGAAGCCGTTTTGCTCAGTCGTCTTCCTGTCGCCTCAACCCAGACATCACCACCCCAGGATTCAGGCATCACAGCATTAGAGAGCAGTGAAAGTAGCCATGAAGAAAATATCCATAGAAATAGCTGTGAAAATAACCCGCCAGAAAAATTCGAAGCTGACCTTTGCACGCTCTATAACGGCATAGAAATGGCCCGAGCCATGCTGATGGTTGAGCATAGAATTCAACCAAGATTTTCAATGGGATAAACTATTGGAACGCTATGGCAGGTATCCGAAACGAGCCATAGGCTTAGCACAAATGCGTTCTATGGTGGCAAGATTATTTGCACCGAAGAATTCATGCCAACTCACATCACGATTACCCCTAGGTTGATATTGCCTTTCTAAAAAAGGAGAAATATCATGCCTTACCGTAAGACCTGCCTGTTCACACAGCTGATGAATACTGCCTACCTTATCTAGCATAAAGTCTTCATAGCGGATAAGGAGCATGTCATCTGCATGGGAAAAATATGTCTCTGATGCTGTATGCCAACGATTCGCCATTTTTTCGATGTAATGGCTGCCCACACTCGGTGGAATAGAAGCAAAACGATTCAGATGTCTCTGTTTATCTTCTGGAAGTTGGTCCAGATGACCAGGAATCCCTCGACGATTAAGATAGCTCCGTAGGGTATCGGCGGGATGGCGTGCAATAAAAATGAACTTTGCCTGGGGAAAACAGTGTTTTAACTCGGCATATAAGAACGTAAATAGCGGAGATTTATTGAGCGGCGTGGAGAAGAAAAATTTGTACTGATGCACAAAATCCATCATTTTTTCTTTCTCACAGAATAGTTTTTCAGGGAGTTTTTGTTCTCTTTTCGGATCAAGCCTGTAGAATAAATCAGTGGTTAAGGGTTGGCCACTCGCTTCACTTAAAAGTGACGAAATTACAGTTGTCCCAGACTTGGGATAACCCAGAATGAAAATCGGCGCAGGATGAATTTTCGCTGTGATTTTTTGATAGCGCAGCCTTGAAACAGCGAATAGTTTTTTCGTTTTTTTAAGTAATCTAGAAAAATACATTTAAAATCTATCCTTGTAAGCTCTATCCTTGCCTAGGCCCGTTTTGAGCGTAGTAAGGCAGGCCTCCTAACATAGGTTTTGGCTATAGTAACCAGAAATTTTATTCTAAAAGATAGAGAGGCCTCTTTCCTGGGGTAATACCTAGCTTCCATAACGTCAAAGGCTTCCCTTAAGCTTGTATAACGAATCAACCTCCTTAGAGAAGAACAGAACAAATGGTTAGTAAATAGGCGTACTGAAGGATATCTTTCACGTAAGTAGTATGATGATTTAATCCCCACCTTTGACCTGTTGATTTGGATATCCGACCTAAAGTCATAGAGGTTACTGCCATGCTGCCGATGCACCGCATAGAGATTCGGCGATAGGATGCCTGGAGAGAGATAAATAGAAGCTAGCCGAACAAACGAATCTGCGGCAATTTTAAAAGCATCGGGCATTGGGAAGATTTCCTCTAGCGTTTGTCTCCGGAAACAGAGCCCGCTGGTCGCTGGAAACCGGTGCTGGAATTGGCTGCCCTCCAGCAAAACATGTTTCAGAGAAACTAACTCAAATTGATCAATACATCGTCGCTTTCGAGGCCTGAATTGCCCTACCTTGTCAACTTCCTTAAGCTCATGAAAACACCAACCGGCCTCAGTGTATTTCTGAAATATTTTGGAGATTTCGAGCACCTTGTCTGGATAGAAATAGTCATCTGCATCCAAAAAGCAAATAATTTCTCCACTAGAAGCTTTAAATCCTTCATTAAACGCAGAAGCCTGTCCTCCATTTTGCTTAAAAATGGGAATGATGCGATTTTTATAGGCTTCAATAATAGCTCTCGATCCATCAGTAGAACCATCATCAACCACGATGACTTCTACAGATTTTGAACTTTGATTGAGGGCACTTAGGATGGCCTCTTCCAGGAACTCGGCGTAGTTATAGTTATTGATGACGATACTAACTAGCATGGGGGGTGTCCAGCATAGGTGTGACGAGATAGCGGTATGCTGTTTCTCATGGCTTACTTTAAGTGTTTACGTTAAGTGCTTACGTGGAAGATCTGTTTACTTAAGAAGGCGTGGCTCCAATTAAATCAATCAGGGATTCATTTAGCAGCGTACGAGTTTGCACATTGCGGTGACGGGTTCGCCCCCCGCCTGTCACGATAAAGCACTTATTCACCATGGCTGCAACGGGGCCATATAAACGGGTGGGTAAAGAGGCGATTTCTCTCCAAGAATTTTGTTCAATATCATAGACAAGAATATTTGACAGAACATCTGTGGTCCTGTTGGAAGACTTTAACCGCAGGCGAAGCTGTAGTGGAAAATCATCAATGAGCTTGTCGTTGCGATGGTCCCACAAATCTTGGGTGATGAGGACAGGGCACTGGTTATTACGCCCACCTGTTACCAAAATGTAGTTTTCTACCGCGCAGATTCCAGCCTCAAAGTGGGATCTGGGTTCAGGCATCCTTTTTAATTCGGACCAGGTGTTATTGGTCGGATCAAAACAGTAGTTATTAGCGTAATCAACCGGATCGATATCGTGCCCAATTTGTCCGCCCATGGCGTATATTTTGTCTTGAACAACAATAGCGGCAACATGCCCCCGTGGAACCGGCAAGGGTGTTGTTTCAACCCATTGAGTGCCCCCTTCCAAGGGCAAAACCCAATGGTTAGCGTGGGTGGTGTTTCTATCTTCTGAAAAGCCCCCAAAGTAATGTAGCTCTTGATTGAGAATCGCCAGACCACCCCCTGCGCGCTTTTCGGGCAAGGGCGTACAGGCCGTCCATTGATCAGCCACGGTGTTGTAGCACCATACCTCATCGGTGACGGCACCAGGATGATTGCCAACAAATCCGCCTGCGATCCAAATCTTGGCGTGGTCAATCGCTGAATTCACGTGGGTGACAGGGGTGGGCATGGGGCTAAGCGCCACCCATTGGTCGGCTTGTAGGTTGTATTTATAAGCGTCTGTAACAGCTTGCCATTTCAGCGTGAATCCACCAAAAACGTAGAGCTCGCCATTGAGAACGGCGGCCATACTCTCTAAAACTGGCGTAGGCAGCGGACTCTTGGTTTGCCAAAGACGGTGGGGGAGTGTCCAATTTTCAAGCGCTTTTGTGAGTGGACCCATAATAATTTTCTAAGATAAGGTGAAGTGTCCCTGAGTGAGAACTGCTGAGAAGACTATTTTTAGACGATTTTTTTAGAAGGATGTTCGCGAACATCTGAAGCCCGAACAGCGGAGTCCTGAACGGCTAAGGCCTGGAGCGATCTTTGGTGGTAGTCAAGCATTGTTGAGC
>JBCDAG010000074.1:0-21578 GCA_039186165.1 Cyanobacteria bacterium P01_F01_bin.53 | reverse complement strand
ATAGCCCCCTGCACATGAGGCGGTGAGCATGGAGAAAAACAAAGGCCATCCACAATGTGGATGGCCTTTGTTTAATCGTTGGTGGCGGGGCATGGATTTGAACCATGGACCTTCGGGTTATGAGCCCGACGAGCTACCAGACTGCTCTACCCCGCGACGGGTGCGTTTTTGAGCGCTTAACAAGTATAGCGGGTTACACCTCAGTTGTGAGAATTTCTTTGAAAATTCTTTTGTCTGTGGAATTGGCCGTCACGAATTGGCCGTCACATTAAAGGCATATCGCCTACGACATCTATACGGGTGTATTTGCTAGGCATCATGAATTTTTCGGCAAGGGCTTCCGATACATCTGGCGTGATCCAGCCGAGCTGCTTGAGTAGATAAACGGCTGTGGCGTATTTTGCCCGTTTGGAGCCATCGGTGATTTTGATAGCGATCGCCATACCATCACCCACGCGTCCAACGCATTGCACGCCTTCTGAGCCTGACTTGCTCACTACTGCCCCCTCACTGAGGGACATCAGTTGAGAATCAAACCCTTCTGCCCCTGAAATCATTTCCGGGTAGCTGGTCATAGCCCTGACAATCCGCTCTAGATCCAGGTTGTCTCCGGAGGCGAGTTTCGCGAAGAGGGTGGCGATTTGGCTGAGCTGCATGAGGTAAGTGGGGGCGCCGCAGCTGTCATGGGCGCAAATCAATTCCTCCGCAGGCATGCCGAGTAATTCAGCCACTTTAGAGATGATCAACTTTTGGACGGGATGCGATCGCTGCGTATAGCTATCCAATGACCAGCCGCGCTGCTTACAAACAGCCAACATGCCTGCGTGCTTACCAGAGCAGCAGTGGGCGAGGGGGGTATCTTTGCCTTCAGGAATGGGGCACTGGAGGGCTAGCGGTTCCACGTCACAGCGCCAGAGAATGTTAAAGGCCTGACGAACCTGCTCCAAATTGCCCTTGTGTGAGCTGCAAATAATGGCCAGATCTTTGTCGGTGAGGTTGAACTGGTCGAGGGCGCCTGTGGTGGTAATAGAGAGGGCTTGAAAAGGCTTGAGCGAAGACCGAATAAAGGTTCCAAATTCAGGATCTCCTGCACTCGCTAAAATACGACCACGCTCATCGCAGGCCGCAATATGTGCTTTGTGCGTCGATTCGACGATGCCTTCTCTAAGGACTTGAACCTCTAATGGTGGGGAAGACTGTCGACTCATTCTGTTCATGAATTACCTGTATTCGTGAAACAAGACCTACAATTTACAGGACCTGTGGCCTATAAGAACTGCCAAGTCACAAGACTAAACGAGATAATCCCTAAAATGACGGCAAACGTCTTTTTTATCCTTTTCATCAACGGCTTTACTTGATAGTCCGCAATCAGGCGATCTTGATTAATGACATCTTCGGGCTTGTCCCAAAATTGGCCGTCATACCAGCCAGATTCTTCATAGGGCACGGAGGTTTGACAGAGGCGATCGCACACATGTAGCCAACCAATGTAGAGCTGCACAAGGGCTAATGTGGGTAATAGCAAAGCCCCTAACGAAGCACTAATAATGAACTGTGGCGGCATTTTTGAAGGGACAAAGCTGACAGCCGCCATCGGGCCGACCACCACCCAGCTCAATAGCCATAGACTAATAATCGGTACCAAATATCCCCGCACATCACGGGCGCCCCAGCTATAGAACCAGGACTTGCTCATGCTTTCATATTCCTTAATCGGAATCTGCTCAACCGGTACCGGACATTTGGCACTGATAGAGGTTTTGGGAGTATTGCCGTTCATGAAGCCATTTATTTCCTTCATTAAAAGGATAACAGGATAAGGATATCGGACCTCTTTCTAGGCTATGGGATAAGGCTATGTAAGCTGTGTACTTTGGGTGACATTAAGGTGGCTTGACTTGACGCCTTGGCCCATTTTCGTTTGTCTGCTTCTGTGTGTATACGGTGTTCGTGATTTCTCATGTCATCGGTGTGGGTGTAAATTCGATGCGCTCAGCGTGACCCCAAAAGGCATCTAGATCGTAGTACTCCCTATCGTCTGGCATGAAGACGTGGGCGATCACTTCACCGTAGTCTTTGAGTACCCAGCGTCCTTCGCTGACCCCTTCGGTTCTTAAGGGCTGGCGGTCAAATTTTTCTTCGATGGCATCTTCTATGGAGGTTGCGATCGCCCGCACCTGAACCTTGGAAAAGCCAGTGACAATCACAAAGTAATCGGCCAGGTAAGAAACATCGCCTGTTTGCAAAATGGTGATATTGCCCGCTTTCCGATCATCCGCCGCTTCTGCGATCACCAGTGCTAAGGCCTTAGCCTCCTCATCAACGGGAGCTGGTTCAATCGCGGTAGGTTTGTCACCTTGATGGTCCTCAATGGCTTCCTCGATAGATGGCTGTGCAGACGGTTGTGTCATTTGCGATTCAGAATCTATGGAGACGGGCTCATTATTGGTTGTACTGACCACTGCTCGGTTTGTTTCGGCGCGGAGGGGATCACTCAAAAGCTCAATGCCTCTTGACTTATCAGTAGGGTTATTTACATCTTACTGAAAACCTTCTCTTTTATTGCGGATACCGTTACCAGCATTGACACAAGCCGCTGCTCTTGTAATATTTCCTCATGTGGCCAACCTTGTAATGATATGGAGCCGGGCGTTGTGATATTTGGACTCTTTTGGGGCTTATGCATCGGTGTGATCGCCTCAGCCCTCGTGTACTGGTTGATGAAGCAGCGCGTCGATCGCTTGCTGAGTGCCTTGCAAAATACCCAACGGCGATTGCAGCAGCAAGAGAGCGAGCATGAAATTCGGCTGCGAGCTGCGACTGATCAGCTACAGGCGGACTATGAACGTCAGCTGGCTGAAAAGATTGAATACTATCAAGACGATCAAATTTTGCAGAGTGAGCTGATGGAGCTAGAGTTTGAGACCCGGCTCAGTGTTGTGGAAGAAGCCTACAAGCGTGAGCTAAATGTATAGCGATCGACGATGTAGCGTTTAGAGTTTGGTCGTTTTGGTCGGTGTGCCGGTGGTGTGTTTGACGAACATACCACCGGCGTTTTTGCCGCCGCCACTCTTAATTATTTGCATCTACTTCATCGGTGCCTTGATAGGTAGAATGGCAACTGTCGCTAGCGCTTGATTCGCTGCCATGATGATTGCAGCGCCAGCAAAAACCAATGATTTTAATACTTTTAAGGACTGCCCTATGACCCGAGCAATTATGGAAACAAGCAAAGGGACTATTAACCTAGACTTGTTTAAAGACGCTGCGCCCAATACCGTAGACAACTTTGTAAAGCTATCTAAGGACGGCTTTTACGACGACCTTTCTTTCCACCGGGTCATTCCCAATTTTATGGTTCAAGGCGGTTGCCCCCATGGCACGGGCACTGGTGGCCCTGGCTACAAAATTAAGTGTGAAATTAACGACAACAAGCATCAGGCAGGCAGCTTGTCGATGGCCCATGCAGGCAAAGATACTGGCGGTTCTCAGTTCTTTATCTGCCATGAAGCGCAGCCCCACCTCGATGGTATTCACACCGTGTTTGGTAAAACGGAAGACATGGACGTTGTGAACCAAATTGCCAAAGGCGACAAGATTGTCTCTGTCAAAATCGAAGACTAGACGGTAGGGATTTTGAGTCTGGCGCTCCCAATTTATCCGGATTGAGTCAGCCTAGTTGAGCGAGGCCTGTTCAAAAGCGTCTGCTCAAACAGGAATCTCAAACATGAATATTGACTAACTTAGTTTGCCTGGGAGTGCTAATAGCTGCGTTCCCAGGCAAATTAGGTTTAAAATTCTATGTACCCAATAGAGTTTATCCCTTCTATTGGCCAATGACTCTGGTCAATAGGTGAGTTCGGTGGGTATTGCCTTTGCAGTTGAGTTGAAATGGTTTTAGCCCCAAAAACAGGGTCTACAGGTATCGTCGGACTCTACCAGTCGCCCATTGGTAAAAAGCTGCTGACGGGGTTTACGGGTATTGCGCTGATGCTTTTTGTTGTGGTGCATTTGCTGGGCAATTTGACGCTGTTTTTTAGTGCATCTGGTTACAATCAGCTGGCCTATGTGATTGAAAGTTTGGGGCCGCTGACCGCTGTCATAGAGCTGATGTTGTTGGTGATCGCACTGCTTCACGCCACCCTTGGCCTCAAAATTTATATTGGCAAACTGAAAGCCCGACCTGTGGGCTACTCGATCCCTATTAGCGATACCGACAATACAGAATTGGCCAGTCGAGAGAGCCTCAGCGCCCGCACCATGATTTTTTCTGGCGTGGTGTTGGCGATGTTCCTCGTTTTTCATCTCCTCACCTTTAAGTTTGGGCCTTACTACTCGCTACCAGAGTCGTCTCATCGAGATTTGGCGAGGCTCGTGTTTGAAACGTTTCATAAGCCTGGTTACACTGCTGGCTACGTCTTGGTTATGAGCGTGTTAGGTCTTCACTTGCGCCATGGGTTTTGGAGTGCGCTGCAATCAGTCGACATCGCCACTAAGGCCGGTTTGTATGCGGCGAGTGCGGTTATTGGGAGTGTGATCGCCGTTGGTTTTATTGGCCTACCCCTGGCCATTTACTTTGGTTTTATTGGTTAATGCCTATGTCGCTAGACGCTCGCATCCCCGACGGTGCCTTGTCTGAAAAATGGGGCAATTTTAAGGACCATTGCAAACTGGTAAATCCCAGCAATAAGCCAAAGCATACGGTATTGGTGGTGGGGACTGGACTGGCAGGCGCATCGGCTGCGGCCACCTTGGCAGACCAAGGCTACCGGGTCAAAAGCTTTTGCATTCAAGACTCACCCCGCCGTGCCCATAGCATTGCCGCCCAAGGCGGGATTAATGCGGCTAAAAACTATCCCAACGACGGCGATAGCGTATGGCGCTTGTTTTACGACACGATTAAGGGCGGCGACTATCGCTCGCGCGAGGCGAATGTGTATCGCCTGGCGCAGATTAGTAATCAAATTATCGATCAGTGTGTGGCCCAAGGGGTTCCTTTTGCCCGTGAATACAGCGGCTTGCTAGCAAATCGTTCCTTTGGGGGCGCGCAGGTTTCTCGGACATTTTATGCGAAGGGGCAAACGGGGCAGCAGCTGCTGCTCGGTGCCTATGGGGCGATGATGCGGCAGGTCGCCGCAGGCCGCATTGAGCTATTTCCCCGGCGGGAAATGTTGGATTTGGTCGTCGTCGATGGTCATGCTCGGGGCATTGTGGTGCGCAATTTGCTCACAGGCGAGTTTGAGCGGTATGCCGGAGATACGGTGGTGTTGGCGACGGGCGGTTATGGCAATGTGTATTACCTCTCGACCAATGGCAAGAATTCTAACGTCACGGCAGCCTGGCGAGCCTATAAGCGAGGGGCACTGTTTGCTAACCCTTGCTTTACGCAGATTCATCCCACCTGCATTCCGGTGGCGAGTGAGTTTCAGTCGAAGCTGACGCTGATGAGTGAGAGCTTGCGCAATGATGGGCGGGTATGGGTGCCTAAGCAACCGGGGGATGGGCGATCGCCTAGCAATATTCCAGAGGCTGAGCGCGACTACTATCTAGAAGCTCGATATCCCACGTTTGGAAATTTGGTGCCTCGGGATGTGGCTTCGCGCAATGCTAAGCAGGTGATTGATGAAGGGCGCGGTGTCGGCTCAACGAGGCTGGCCGTGTATTTGGATTTTCGAGATGCGATCGCATCCCAAGGTCTCGATACGATTGAAGCGCGCTACGGCAACCTCTTTGAAATGTATCAGCGGATTACGGGTGAAGACCCTTATGCGGTTCCCATGCGCATTTACCCAGCGGTGCACTACACCATGGGCGGGCTATGGGTGGACTATCACCTGATGAGCACGGTACCAGGGCTATTTGTGCTGGGCGAAGCGAATTTTTCTGACCACGGTGCCAATCGGCTCGGGGCTAGTGCGCTGATGCAGGGCTTAGCCGATGGTTACTTCATCATTCCGTATACCTTGGGCAACTACATTGCGACGACTGAGTTAGCGCCTGTCTCGACCCAGGACGATGCTTTTGCCGAGGCTGAAGCATCGGCACGGGCGCGGACGCTTAAACTGCTGAGCATTAAGGGCGATAAGACCATGTTGGCCTTTCACCGAGAATTAGGCCACTTGGTGTGGAACGGGGTGGGGATTAATCGGCAGCAGGTGGGTTTGGAGGAAACGATTAAACAGGTGCGATCGCTCCGCGCTGAATTTTGGCAGAACCTTCGTGTCCCTGGCGAAGCCAACACCCTCAATAAAAATCTGGAATTTGCCGGACGCGTTGCTGACTTTATGGAGCTGGGCGAAGTGATGGCCCGTGATGCCCTAGCTCGCGAAGAATCCTGCGGCTGTCATTTTCGCGAAGAATTTCAGACCGCAGGAGGCGAAGCTCAACGTCGTGATGCGCAGTACTCAACGGCAGCCGCTTGGAAATACACCGGTGATGATAATCCACCCGAGTTGGTGCCCGAAACGCTGACCTTTGAAAATGTGAAACTGACGCAGCGGTCTTACCAGTAGCGGTTCTACCAGTAATGTATTTCAGTAATGTTTCGAATCACGCCGTCTCGACTGACTCACTCACCACTTCCCCAATCCGTACGTCCTAGTCCAATCGCCTGAAACATCTCCTCCAGTAAGGCGTCTCCTAATGTCTCAGCTCCCTACCGATGAAAATCAATCTCAAAGTTTGGCGACAGACCGATGCCCAATCCCCCGGTGATTTTGCCAACTACACCGTGGACGGCGTTGAGCCAGACCTTTCTTTTTTAGAAGTCCTCGACATCCTCAACGAACAGCTAATTGCTGAAGGCATCTTACCCGTTGAGTTTGATCACGACTGTCGTGAAGGGATTTGTGGCTCTTGCGGCATGATGATTAATGGCCAAGCCCACGGCTCTCAGCAGCGAACGGCGGTGTGTCAGCTATACATGCGCCACTTTCAAGATGGCGATACCGTTACCCTAGAGCCCTGGCGAGCAAAAGCTTTCCCGATTATTCAAGACCTAGTCGTAGACCGCTCGGCCTTTGACCGTATTTCAGCCGCGGGCGGCTATATTTCTGTCAGAACGGGGTCTGCGCCCGATGCCAACGCGGTGCTGGTGAATAAATCTGATGCGGATGCCGCTTTTGACTATGCCACGTGCATTGGCTGTGGTGCCTGTGTGGCAGGCTGCCCGAATGCGTCAGCTTCGCTCTTTACGGCGGCGAAGCTCTCCCATTTGGCGTTGCTGGCGCAAGGGAAGCCCGAGCGGAAGGAACGGGTGGTCAAAATGACCGAACAAATGACGGCTGAGGGCTTTGGTGATTGCTCGAACCACGGGGTGTGTCAGTCGGTGTGTCCGAAGGGGATATCAATTGATGCGATCGCAAAAATGCGTCGGGAATATATTCGCGCTAAGCTACCTTTCGGCTAGGCGCTAATGGCTGTGTCTTGCCCTACAACACTCGCTGGGATATTTGCACAACATGTCAACCGCTGGACCTCAAGTCGCTGGGCCTCAAGTTACAGAGATCTACACAGACGGGGCTTGCTCCGGTAACCCTGGCCCTGGTGGCTGGGGCACCCTAATAGAATTTGCCGATGGGCAAAGGCATGAGCTGGGTGGGCGAGACCCTGGCACGACCAATAACCGCATGGAGATGCAAGCGGCACTTTCTGCGCTGGAATACTTAGATGAGGCCAATGTTGAGAGTGGTGAGGTGATTCTTCACACCGATAGCGAATACCTCAAAAACGGTATTACCAAGTGGATTAAAGGGTGGAAGCGTAAGGGCTGGAAAACGTCCGCTGGAAAACCCGTGTTGAACAAGGACCTTTGGCAGCAGCTAGATACGGTGACCCAAACCCTTTCGAGTAAAAAGCTGAGTGTGGACTGGCGCTACGTGCGCGGTCACACCGGTAATCCGGGTAACGAGCGCTGTGATGAAATTGCTAGGGCCTTTTCCCATGCTCAGCCGATTAACTTAGCGCAGTACAAAACGTCTGGGAAAAAAGCCAAAGTATCTAAGTCGACACCTGCCCAAAAGGCAGCTTCACCGGCTCAAGCGAAAAACCATAAAGATATCTCACTGACTACCCCAGAAATAAATACGGCTACTACGGAGGAACCAATTCAAGAACCAGCGCTAAAATCCTACGACAGCGATCAGAATTTAGGAAAAGAGCCCATGGCTACGTCAGATTCTAAAGGTAGCGCCCAAGGGGTCAGTAGAGTAGAACGCTTAAGAAATACGCTGGAAACCTTACAGGTTACCGATGAATTAGCGAAACAGGGTTACTTGATCACCAGTGCGGAACTCGCAGACCTTATGGATGTGAATGCCAGTGCAGTCACGAGCCGAGGCGATTACTGGGCTTGGCGAAATTGGACGGTGTCCCGTATTCGGCGGGAGGGTAATCAAATTTTGTGGCAGCTAGAGCGCATTGACGAGTAGCCAATGGACGAGTGAGGGCTGGACGAAAGGTGGTTGTTCGTCTGGTGCGGGTCGTCTTATTGGGCAGGAGCAGACCTTTCCTCTGATGACCTGAGCCCATGCACCCTAACCGGGTGGCCAGCCTAACGCGCGTCCGCCCAGCAAATGCATATGCAAGTGGAACACGGTCTGGCCACCTTCTTCGCCGGTATTGATGACGACACGATAGCCATTTTCTAACTTTTCCTGGCGAGCAATTTCGCTCACGGTGAATAGCATGTGACCCAGCAGGGCTTTATCGTCTGTCTGGGTATCAGCCAGCTTGGGAATAGGCTTTTTGGGAATGACCAAAATGTGAGTAGGCGCTTGGGGCGTAATATCTCGAAAGGCTAGGCACAGGTCGTCTTCGTAAACGATATCTGCCGGAATTTCCTTGCGGATAATTTTGCTAAAAATCGTGTCTTCGGTCATGGCATTTTTTGGCATTTTTTTAGGTGTGTTTTTGGGAATTTCAAACGCCAAAAAACACACCTAAATTAAAGAACACCTCATTTTATCGGGCTGTTTCCCATCGGTCTACAGCCTGTTTGGGAGGGCTGTTAGATGGGGCAATCCATCGTTTGCTAAGCGTTTTGAGTCAAAGGATTTCCCTATCTATTTTCTGTTATCTATTTTCTAGGTTGCGGTGATGGCTAGGGCGGCTTTCGGGGTCTGCAATGCTATTGGTATTGGTTGCAAAGTCGGTGCTGAGTACCACGCCTGTTGAACCCTCAACGTCACCGATGTCCACGGAGAAGGGGAGCTCCACGCCCCAGTCGAAGTTACCTTCTTCATCGACTAGCTCGCCAATGATGGGTAGGGATTTGACATTCAGTCCTTCAGGTTCGTCAGGCATTGCCTGATCATCAGAGAATTGGGTGTTGATGCGATCGCTCACATCTTCCATTTCCCTGGCGTCGCTCTCCACTTCAAATGACGCGGCATCTAGGGGGAGCAGATCATCTCCCGTTTGATGACTGGCCTGTTTATGGGCTGGGCTCGCGGCTGGTGCGGTTTGTGCAAAGGCAGAACCGGCAACGAATAAGGCTGAAAAAGGACAGAGGGTAGATGCACCGATAAGCAAACGACGAGTGAGCGTTTTTATCATGGTGTCGGTGTAATGGTATGCAGCAAGCCCAGCGTATTCAAAATAAACCCGCACCCAGAAGACAGCATTTACGGGATATCTCCGTATCATGCTGAATTTACTTGCGTATAAATGCTGTTCTCAATCAGTATCAATCAACGTGCTTACGGTGCGCGTTTTTCTCGATTGAAAAGGCTTGTATTAAGCCGATAGTACAGAGACCTGGTGAGAAATCACTAGGGGGCCAGTCCCCCCATGGCCATGGTTCTTACCTGTAAGTACCCGTAAGCGTATCTTTTTCGTGATATATCGATTGAATGAAGCGACTGTGGCCTTTGTATAAGTTCTATGAAGCAGCTTCCATGAAGCTAACCACATGGACTGCATAGAACCTAATGACCTGACCTGATGACCTGAAACCCTGACTACATGAATCTCTGAAGGACTTCAGCCGTCCGTTGGCCTGTTTTTGCCCAGCTAAAGTCTTGGGCACGGGCTAATCCAGCAGCGCTGAGCTGTTGACGGAGTTGGCTGTCGCGGGCGAGGTTTTCTATGGCCTCGGCGATTTCGTTAGTGTTGTAAGGATCGATGAGGAAGCCAGCATTGCCGACGATTTCGGGTAGCGAGGATAGGTTAGAGGTAATGACCGGAGTGCCGCAGGCCATGGCTTCTAGGACGGGTAGCCCAAAGCCTTCCCATAGGCTGGGAAACGTGAGTGCGATCGCCTCGCCCAGTAGTTCAGGCAGCTGCCTGTAGGGCACATAGTCTAAAAAACGTATGCGCTGACTGAGTCCAAATTCTTGAATCTGTGCAACCAAGGCTGGCGTATATCGAGCGTCTTTAGGTCCCGCCAGCCACAGCTCAATGTCGCTATGGCGTTGAGCGACCTGAGCAAAGGCAGTGATGAGACGTGGCAAATTTTTATGTGTGTCTTGTCTGCCTAAGTAGAGAAAGTAGTTGTCGACGCACCCACTGCTGGGACGAAAGGTTTGCTCATCGTATGCCAATGCAATGGGCGTCAGTTTATGGGCGGGTACTTGATAAAAACGAGCAATATCTTGGGCCGTAGAGGTAGAGTTGCAAAGGATATGTTCGGCTTGGCCCATCACACGACCGACATAGTGCCGAAAGTAACTGACCAAATGTGAGGGGAACTGCTGCGGGAAACGTAACGGAATGACGTCGTGAGCAGTCACAATATATCGACATCCTGAATACAGAGGCGCTTCCGGGAGCGGAGAAAAAATCAGGCCATTACTTGTTGAGTGATATCGACGTGACAATTCACACTGGATCCACCACAAACGTCTTAGGTGCCCTTTGATGCCAAACTCAGGCGACAATCCTGCGGGAATGGGTTGGGAGGTAAATCCTGAAGTCGTATTTTTAGCAAAGAGGATGGGGTTGAGAGGCTCAAGCGAGGGCAGCAAATTTTTGGCGTAAACGCTAATTCCCGTCGGTTTCTCCATCAAGACAGAAAAGTTCACTAATAATTCAGACATTTCAAGTTCTTATGAAGGTAACTCGGGTTTCATCCAGCGTTTGTCCTCGGTATGTGTGCGTGTATTCCGCAGTATATAAGTTGACGCCTGTTTGGAAGGGTGATCGTTTCCTAACGAAACTTAGTGGCAAGTGGCTGCTTGCAGCCTTGTCACGAGCTTGGTTAGGGCTGTTTTTTAGGTGGGAATCCTCACTTCAGAATGATTCAGCTTAAATCCGTGTATTTGCTTAGGCGTCGTCCTTTAAGATAGGAGCAATTATTAGAATGCTTAGGCGCTTTCAATGCTGTGCCTTTCGTTAGTGTTGAGACTCTATGGGCATGCCTTTGTAAGCCTGAAAAAGGCAGCCTTTGAGGTTAATAGAACAGAGTGAGAAGGGGACTACGCCAATCATTGAGGTTAGGTAGGTTTACAGAACTCGAAAGGACTGTGTAGCACGCCATCTATCAGGCTTTATGGGTTCAAAAAATAGGATAAAACCTAGGATTAAGCTCTCCGTCTGGTTAAACTCTGGGATGGCAAACATCCCCTTTGATGACGCTGTTGCTTCCCTTCTGCGGTACTACCCAAAGAGCAGGTATTGATTTCTAATCCAAGCTTCTAGTCAATTTCTATAGTGAGATTTTGTGAAGGTGTCATGCTGATTTGGAAAGCTCAAACTGTGAATGTCAATATAGCCAGCCTGCGATATCGATGCTTGTTGCCGCTACGCTATCTAAATCAATTAGGCATAGAATCTACTGTTTGCAGCAACCAAGAGCCATTGGAGGTTTCGGCGCAAACAGAGGCCATTATTTTTGTTAAAAGCTTTCGCGATCAAGACGTCATTACCTGTGAACGTGCATATCAGCTAGGCGTGCCAATTATTTTAGACCTGTGTGACAATATTTTCATTGATGGGTACGCGCCCAACAGTTGCTATGTGCCTGCTCAGAACTTTCAGGTGATGGCTAGGCGGGCGACGGCTATTGTAACGACAGGCGAGGCCTTGAAGGCCGCTGTAGAGGACTTTTTACGTCCGCTAGTGGGTGAAGTGTACGTTGTGGCTATTCCCGACGGCAGTGAAACCTTGGACGATATTGACTATTCGTTGCGGATGACGCAATGGCGTCGATTAGAGGGCTGGGTGCGGCAAAAAGCAAAACAGAAGACGATCGAGAAACAGCGAGGCCTCCATGCAATTCTGAGTGCCTGTAGTCAACAAAAAAATAGAGCCCAGCGATGGTTCAATCGGTTCAGTGATTTGTTAGGTAGCCATAAATCTGAGCAACTCATCGAATCTGAGCAGCTTATCGAAAGCTCTTCGGTCGCTCAGCTCGAATCTACAACCGAAATTTGTAAAAAAAGTAAAAAAGCTACCTCCCAGCCAATTCCACTCGTCCCTGACCCGTGGCCCAAGGCTGCCAAGGGTGTCAAAACAGTGTTGTGGTTTGGTAATCATGGCGCTAAGTACGGTAACTTTGGCATGCTGAATGTTTTAGATGTGGTACCGGCTCTTCACGCTATTAGTCAGTCGTTGCCACTGCGTTTGGTGGTTGTCAGCAATAGCCGGGAAAAGTACGAGCAGCATATTGAACCTCTGCCTTTTGAAACGACCTATTTACGTTGGCACCCCCGCAAGATGTATGAGTACATTCGTGCTAGCGATGTCGTGATTGTGCCAAATTCTCAGTCGGCATTTAGCATTTGTAAATCAGCTAATCGAGCTGTATTAGCACTATCCCAGGGAACACCAGTGGTTGCTAGTCATACGCCTGCGCTAGATCTGCTCTCTGAGTGCATTTGGGTAGACGATTGGGAAGCTGGGCTCAGGGACTATCTCCTAAATCCCTCCGTAGTGAAGGCTCATCTTGCGAGGGCTCAACAGGTGATTGAGGCTAATTTTAGTGGTGAAGTGATTGCTCAGCAGTGGTTGAAGTTGTTAAATCAAGTTCTACCTTCGGCTTCCCGTTCGACCAAGCCGTTAGCTGAACGTGCTGTGTTAAGGCCATGAGTCCATAACTGCGGTTTCTGTGAGGCCCTTTTCTATGAGGCTATTTAGGGTTTTTGTCTCTATAACTGATTAATTGCAGACTGAGTAATCGCAAATTAATAACCGTACATTTTTTAAAGGAGGGGAGTGTTAGCAGAATCTCAGGAACTGAAAAAACTGCCCACAATCTTACTGTTTATCAATTTGCCTCAGGATCTAGATCTGCTGCTTCCGCTGGCGATGCGGTTGCAGGAGAGCTGCGAGTTTCGTTTGCAGGTCATGGTGAGTACTAAGGCTTGGAGGTGCTCTCCGCGTATCGCGACTTTGCTGGCAGCTACCAATATTGAGCCTAAGCTTGTAAGCCATAAGGCGACTGTCGCCGGTTTGCGGCCAAGTCTGAAGGGGATTCAGGCTGTCATTACTGCCTCAGAGAGTAATGCGATCGCCCATAGGGGACCACATACCCTCACGCGCCGGGCTAATCGCCGAGGGATACCGACATATACCTTTCAGCACGGCTTTGAGAATGTCGGGATTAACTACTTCGATACAGAGTTTCCTGTGGGGGCTATCCGGTTCGCCTCACAAACCTGTTTGATTTGGGGAAGCGCGGAGGATCTCCCCTCAGAGACTCCGGTAGAAACAAGAGAAAAATGTGTCTCAGTGGGTTGTCCAAAGTTTGTCTTGGCGCCGCATATCAGTCCAGAGTCGCCGCCGCCCTCGATTCCGTTATTGAAAGAAACGCTTAGTAGTGGCCTGATTGCTGTTTTTGAAAATTTGCATTGGTGTCGCTATAGCAATGCGTACAGACAGCAGTTTTTGGAAAATTTGATTCAGACAGCGTGCGCCTTTCCTCAAATTACCTTCTTGGTAAAACCACACCACACGGGGCAGTGGCTGACGCAGCATTCCGACACGCTGATGCCTGCTGTTGACAACCTAATTGTTGCCGATCCTAAAATGCCTGAATGGGAGGCTTTTACAGCACCTGCCTTAATTCAGGACGCCGATGCGGTCATCACCACGCCATCCACGGTTGCCGTGGATGCCGCTAGGGCCGACTGCCCAGTGGCCATCGTGGCTCATACACTGACCTTAAACAATTATGAGCCGCTGCCGTTGCTACGTGATTATCAAGATTGGCAGGCCATTGCTCTACAGGTAAGTCAAGCGGTTAATCCATTAGCTAGAGAGCAAGACGATGATTTGCTGGCGAAAACCCGAGCGTTTTTGGTGCGTCATATTTTGCCGGGAGACGCGGTAGGGAAAATTGTCGCAAAGCTAACAGCAGATATTCGCAGTTGATGAGCTGTATGCCTACTCATCCATGGTGCTCTGTGGCCCAATCTAACGTGGTCAAGTAGAATTGTTATACTTTTTACCGTGATTTGTGGTGGTTCAGCCCTCCGTTCGTGAAGTTGTACATACGCCAGATAGCCGATTAAGGTCGCCCGGTCAGCTATTTTTTGAAATGGGCTCAGACCTATGGCGTGCTCGTGAACTGGCGTGGCGACTGTTTATGCGTGATGTGAGAGCACAGTATCGCAGTTCGTTTCTAGGTATTTTGTGGGCTATTGTTCCAGCGGCTATTACGGCAGGGGGATTGGCAGTTGCTAGCAATGCGGGCGTTATTAATGTGGGCGCTACTGACATCCCCTATCCCGCTTTTGTCATGCTCGGTACTATTTTGTGGCAGACCTTTCTAGAAGCCTTTAATGGCCCTGAAAAAGCACTCAAATCTTCCCGAACAATGCTTGCAAGAGCTAAGTTTCCCCATGAGGCTATTATTCTTGCTCGGCTGGGCCAAGTCCTATTTGATTTGATCATTAAACTGCTGTTGCTAATTATTCTGTTTATCGTCTTTAGCATTGCGGTCAGCTGGAAAGTTATTTTGGCTCCCTTTGCGTTGCTGGGCCTGATTTTTTTGGGTACGGGGGTCGGCATGATCCTAATGCCCGTTAATCATTTGATTCAAGATGTTTCCCGTGCCATGGAAGTGATTTTGCTGGTGTGGTTTTTTATTACACCTGTGGTGTACCCCGTGCCAGAAAAAGCCATCATTTCTACCCTGGTTCGGCTGAATCCTGTTACCCCATTACTCGTAACGGCCCGTGAACTCACAACCACTGGTGTGGTATCTAATCCTGTTGGATTTGCATTAACGAGCCTGCTGGCGGTGTTCTCTATGCTCTTTGGTTGGCTAGTTTTTCGCCTATCCATCCCGTACCTAGTAGAAAGGATTAGCTAGCCCATGACGATACTTCCTGCTAAGCATCCCAAATCCATGTCAGAGGGCAATGGCGGACGCCCTCGGCCAAATCCTTCCGTCAGTGATTTGGCTCCGCCGGATTCGATTCTTTCAGTGCAAAACGTCTCTAAAAAATTCTGCCGGAACCTAAAACGTTCTTATGTGTACGGTCTAAGAGATATCGCTGCTGAGGTGGCTGGAAGAAAGCGCAAAAGCGATCAATTGCGCGACCAAGAGTTTTGGGCCGTTAAGGATGTCAGCTTAGAGGTGAAGCGAGGCGAGTCGATTGGCCTGGTAGGCGTTAATGGAAGTGGTAAGTCTACGCTGCTGCGTATGATTGGTGGCTTGATGAAGCCTGATACGGGCCGCATTGTTGTTAGGGGTCGTATTGCTGCTCTGATTGCTTTGGGTGCTGGGTTTAATCCAGTGTTGAGCGGTCGTGAGAACGTCTATATCAACATGGCTATTTTGGGGTTAGCCAAGGCAGAAATTGATGCCTGTTTTGATGAAGTGGTCGATTTTGCGGAAATTTGGGAGGCGATTGATGCGCCTGTACGCACCTACAGTTCGGGTATGCGTGCACGGCTTGGGTTCGCCTGTGCCATTTTTACCAGGCCTGATATTTTATTGCTAGACGAAGTCCTGGCGGTGGGCGATGCCATGTTTCGGGCGAAGTGCTATCGGCAGCTTGCACAAATGCGCGAGCAAGGCATTTCGTTCTTTCTGGTCTCCCATAATTCCAATGCGGTACTTAACCTATGCAATACGGCCTTGTTTTTGGCAAAAGGGCGTCCCGTTATGCAGGCAAGTGCTGAAGCGGTTATTAGCCGCTATGAAGAAGCCCTACTGGATTATAAAGCCGATGCCAACAAGGGCGCAGCCGCTGTGGCAAGTGGTTCAAATCAAGTCGACACGGAGCTAACCATTGATAAAGTGAGCTTTGTTAATGGCAAGGGCGAACCCGTAGAATCCCTAGCGAGCGGTAAAAAAGCGAGCGTTTGCATCGAGTGTACTGTTCGTCAGCCGATTGAGAATGCCATTGTCATTGTGATGGTGCGAGAACTCAATGCGGGTACGGACTGTGTTCTTAACCTGAGCAGTGAGCGAGATAACCAAGTCCTACCCTTAGCCCCTGGGCCTCAAGAGATTCGGCTACACCTGCCTTACTGTGGTCTAAGCCCGAATCTATATGCGATGAAGGTCACAGTTGCCCGCAGACCCTTTTACGTATTTGACATGGTAGATTCATTCCGGTTTGAAGTGAAAAAAAATAAAAATATGAATCAGTGTCAGTTTTACCAACCCCGGAAGTGGAGGCTGCAAGAACAGCCTAGTGAGGCATTGATGAGTGAGCCATTGACTGAGAAATAGTCGCTTACAATCATTAGCTGCTCAAGTCCATGCACCATGCAGCTAAAACCCAACCTATGCGTAGAGGGTTGCAGCGATGAGTCTGTTATTTCCTAATAATGATTTATCGGGTTGTCGCTGGAATAGTGTGAAATAGAAACCAAGAAGATTGATATGTCAGAGACCATCCCTTCAAACATCACGCCACCCCAGTCCAAGGTTGCGCCGTCGACTCAGGTCAGTACTACTTTTGTATCAACCCCTAAAAAAAAGGAATCCAAAGCGATGAAGGTGAATTCGCGGACACCTCTGTCCTATGACTTGCCTTATCGAGAAGCCTATGCAAAACGAATTCCAGTTTTGCACGTATTTCGTACTGCTCTGTTAGAGCACTATGCGCGTCATTCTGCCCGTCATAATCTGTTGCAAAGGGGGCTGCAAAACTTTGGTGAATTGCTCACAGGCAACCATACTCACCAGGCTGCCGAATGTGGGGTGTATAGAGGGACCTGCCTGGTCGCTTGTGCGGAGATTATTCGTCAGTATGGGCTAAATGCCCACATCTATGGGTTGGATTCATTCAGCGGGTTGCCGGATATGACCAGTGTGGATGAGAAGTATGCTTCGGATTTGGTGCGGGAACAATTTCGCGATAAAGGCACTATTTTTGCGGATACTTCCCAGCAACAAGTTCAGGCTGATCTAGACGAAAGGGAGCTGGGTTCCTATACCACGTTGGTCCCTGGCTTTTTCTCAGAGACTCTCCATACCTTGCCCAAGGGACCCTATTTCTTTGTCAATATCGACTGCGATCTTTACGAGGGGCATTTAGAGTGTTTGGAGTTCTTTTATCCCAAAATGGAACGAGGCGGCATTATCTTTTTTGATGATTATCACTCTGTCGAATATCCCATGGCGAAGAAAGCGATTGACGAGTTTTTGAAGGGGCGTTCTGAGAAGTTATTTCATTTGCGTTTCGGCCAAGCAAAAAGTAATCACGATAAGACGTTTATTGTGAAGCATTAAGTACTGCTGACAGGACAGCTAATCATCGACGGCAACAGTAAGCGCAACATTAGCAATGAGAGTTGGCAATAGAACGGCAACATTCACTTTCTCACCATGGTAAATTCGTTGAGTTCCAAAAGTCAGACAGACTACCAACAGGTGGTTTCGCTGCTTCATGCAGAGGCTGATGCGATTCATCAGGCTGCGAGTTCCCTGGTCCCTGAGCAGGTGCAAAAAGCTGTTGAACTGCTCAATGCCTGTCAGGGCAAGGTGATTATTTTAGGAATGGGCAAGTCTGGAATTGTAGCCCGCAAAATTGCCGCTACGCTCACCAGTACAGGGACCATGGCGATTTATTTGCACCCGAGTGATGCATTGCATGGTGATTTAGGCTTGGTTGGCCCGCAGGATGTTGCGATCGCACTGAGCAATAGCGGCTACACCGAAGAAATCGTGGGTTTGCTCCCCTACCTAGAGCATCGACAAATCCCCCTTATTGCCATTGTCGGTAATGAAACGTCACCCTTAGCACAGCGATCAGATGCGGTTTTAAAAGCCACGGTCGATAAAGAAGTCTGTCCGCTCAACCTGGCGCCGACAGCCAGTACCACTGTAGCCTTAGCCATCGGTGATGCGATCGCGATGACTGTTATGCAACTTAAGGGCCTTACCCCCGAGGACTTTGCCTTTAATCATCCCTCCGGTCGCTTGGGTAAACGTTTAACGCTTAAGGTTTCGGATCTGATGCATTCAGAGACGCCCACAGTGCCGTCCCAGGCCCCCCTGATTGAAGTGATTTCTGCCATTAGCCAGGGTGGGTTAGGTGTTGTTAGCGTTGTCGATGAGCAAGGCAAACTCTTGGGGATTATCACCGATGGCGATCTCCGTCGCATATTTGAAAAGACCGATCAGACTGGCTGGAGAACCCTTGCAAGTCAGGACATGATGACCGCTAACCCTATCACTGTGACGCCGGAATGCCTGGCCTATGACGCCTTGCAAATCATGGAAGATCGCCCGTCCCAGATTTCAGTTCTGCCCGTAGTGGATTCAGCGCAGGGTTACTTGGGCATTGTGCGAGTTCATGACGTCGTGCGTAGCGGCTTGTAATACCTGCCCAGAGCCTCGGACTTATTGAAAATCCTCACTGTAAAGACGTATAGCCCCCATGACAATTCCCAAAATATTGGCGGTGATTCCTGCCCGCTATCAGTCCCAGCGCTTTCCTGGTAAGCCTCTCGTTCAGATTGGCCAAACCACGATGGTGCAGCGGGTCTATGAAGCGGCAAAGTCTTGTGAGGCCTTCAGCCGTGTGATTGTGGCTACCGAAAGTGAGCAGATTGCTGAGTGCGTACGTGGCTTTGGTGGCGAAGTGGAGCTAACTGCTGATACCCATGAAACTGGCACCGATAGGATTGCAGAAGTGGCGGCCCGCCATCCTGACTATCAAGTGGTGGTGAATGTTCAAGGCGATCAGCCTTTTGTCCGCGCTCATATGCTTCATCAGCTGGTAGAACCCTATCTGGTTGGTGAGGGCAAAGACCCTGCGCAAGACGAGTGGCCAGAAAAATGGCCAGAGATGACCACCCTAGCTTGTCCGTTGGATCTTGAACAAGATTTGGACAATCCAAATGTGGCTAAGGTCCTTTGCGATTGCGCTGCCAACGCCCTGTATTTTTCTCGCTCACCGATTCCTTACTTTCGCAAAAAACTGGATGCTCCGGTATACCACCATTTGGGCCTCTACGCCTTTCGCGCTGACTTCCTGGCAACATATACCCAGCTCGAGGCCACTCCTCTAGAGCAGTGCGAAAGCCTTGAACAACTGCGTGTGATAGAGCACGGCTATAGAATTCGCGTCTGTCAAACAGAAACTGCCATTATAGAAATTAATACACCAGACGATCTCACCGTCGCCCAAGCCCTCATCGCTCAAGGAAAACTGTAGTCCCATGATTGCCACTCCTGTTAAGCCCCCCACTGTTCAAACTCAAATCGCAGACAAGTTTGCGATTGGCGAAGGTCAACCCCTGGCACTGCTGGCGGGACCTTGTGTGATTGAGTCAGAAGACTTCACCCTCAAAATGGCTGAGGAAATTCAAAAAGTTTGCGATCGCCTCGGCGTCAATCTCATCTTCAAATCCTCCTTTGACAAAGCCAACCGCACTTCTATCAGCTCCTTTCGTGGTCAGGCCATGGAGCGTGGATTGGCTATTCTCAATCGGGTTAAGCAAGAAATGGGTGTTCCTGTCGTTACTGACATTCATGAGAGCTATCAGGCCGCGCCTGTGGGTGAGGTTGTGGACCTCCTCCAAATTCCGGCTTTTCTATGCCGTCAAACCGATCTATTACTGGCGGCTGCGGCTACAGGCAAGGCCATTAACGTGAAGAAGGGACAGTTTCTTGCCCCTTGGGATATGAAAAACGTTGTGAAAAAGCTGGAAGGCGGCGGCGCAACGAACATTCTGCTGACCGAGCGTGGTACCAGCTTTGGCTACAATGCCTTGGTTGTTGATTTTCGTGGCCTACCTCAGATGCGAGAGTTCGGCTACCCGGTGGTGTTTGATGCCACCCATAGTGTTCAAATGCCCGGTGGCAAAGGTAATACATCCGGTGGTCAGCGAGAGTTTGTGCCTTATTTGGCCCGTGCGGCGGCCGCCATTGGTATTGATGCCCTATTTATGGAAGTGCATGAAAATCCCGATCAGGCGCTCAGCGATGGCCCTAATATGGTGCCCCTAGATAAGCTAGAGGCTGTCTTGACCCAGATTATTCGAGTGAGAGAAGCGCTCAATAGTGGCCCATTCGTGGATCTTAAGAGCGTATAGAATCCGCTTTACGCTTAGGGGAAAAGAGGCTGGAGACAAGAGGTAGGGGATAAGAGACAGGAGTCAAGAGACAAAATGGGTGAGCCAGTTCGAATTTTTGTCGGTGCCGATCGCTCTCAGTTGCTCGCTATTAAGGTGCTCGAGCACTCTATAAAGCGGCATACACAGCTCCCGGTGGAAGTGCACCCTATGGTGGATTTGCCCGTGAGAGTTCCTGAAAGTCCGCTGAACTGGCAGCGTACTGGCTTTTCGTTCAGTCGCTTTTGCATTCCTGAGTTAGCGGGTTATCAAGGCAGGGCGATCTATATGGATGCTGATATGCTGGTGTTCACAGATATTGCCGATCTCTGGAATATTCCATTTGAAGGCGCGAAAGTCATTATTCAAGAGGACTTGCCCGAGGATCTTCCGCAGGGTGACGAGAAGCCAGGGGCACCCAAGCAGCGTATTAAGCAGTGCGCGGTGATGTTATTGGATTGCGATCGCCTTGACTGGCATGCCGATCTCATCATTGCTGGTTTTGACCAAGGTGAGTATACCTACGAAAAGCTCATGTACGAGCTGTGTATTTTAGAAGAATCTGAGATTCGCTACGCGGTACCCTTTGCTTGGAACAGTATGGAGTATTACCAGCCCCGCGAAACGGCGCTTATTCATTACACTGACATGTCAACTCAACCCTGGGTGAGTGTCCACAATCAGCATGGTCATCTGTGGTTGGCCGAAGTCCGAATGATGCTCAAAAGCGGCTTACTCACCACAGCTGATATCCAGCAAGAAATTGACTTAGGCCATTTTCGGCCATCTCTGTTACTTGATTTACGGTTTGGCCATCGCGTTCCTCAATGGCTCAGCGGATACTTTCAAGCGTTGCTTAGCTCGCTAGATAAAACTTACCAGCCTCATAAAGAGGTCCGTCGGCTCAAAAAAATGAGGTTAGCTGCGCTGAAGGCTAAGCGTGCAATCAAGGCTTAATCTCTGGGGCTGGCCAAAGTAGGACTCATTTTTCTTTTTCTTTTTGTGCTTGGGCCTCTTGCATTAAATCCCACATTCCGCCCTTTGAATTGTCACATTGAGAATAATGACAGAGGGTGATGGGGACGTGTAGATAAGGCACATACGATCGCAAAGTTAGT
>JBCDAG010000073.1:0-21744 GCA_039186165.1 Cyanobacteria bacterium P01_F01_bin.53 | reverse complement strand
TTGAGCCTCGGGCATATGCTCGGCCAGCGAGCACAGCGCGCGTGACCGAGAATTTTCATCTTTTATCTCGCGGGTAATCGCAAGCGCTTCGGGCCATTGAGCCTCGGGCATATGCTCGGCCAGCGAGCACAGCGCGCGTGACCGAGAATTTTCATCTTTTATCTCGCGGGTAATCGCAAGCGCTTCGGGCCATTGCACCTCGGGCATATGCTCGGCCAGCGAGCACAGCGCGCGTGGCCGAGAATTTTCATCTTTTATCTCGCGAGTAACCGCGAGCACTTCGGGCCATTGCGCCTCGGGTAAAAGTCGTGAGATCTTTCTCAGCACAAGCGACTGGAAATATTCATCTTCTATCTCGCAAGTAAGCGAGAGTACTTCAGACCATAACTCGGGCATATGCTCGGCCAGCGAGCACAGCGCGCGTGACCGAGAATTTTCATCTTTTATCTCGCGAGTGACCGCAAGCGCTTCGGGCCATAGCTCGGGCATATACTCTGCCAGCGAGCAAAGTGCACGCGACCGAGAACTTTCATCTTTTATCTTATGGGTGAGAGCAAGTGCTTCGGGTCTTAGATTTGGCATATGCCCGGCAAGTGTCACCACAGCCATAGCCCGATCAGTCATATCTTGAATGTGACGACTAATGTCGAGAGCGTTTGTAAGATATTGAGAAGGCAACTTTTTGCTCACTCTACTGAGTGCTAATGACTTATGCGAAAAACCCTTCGCCTGACTTCGATGAGCGCCATAACGATCTTCTATCTGTTTTATCGTAGCCAGCACATCAGGCCACACCATTGGGAAGTGTTCCGCCACCTTGCTCAACCCATAGGACCTATAGGCCGCATCCTTTATCTGCCCCACTGTTTTTAGAACTTCCGGCAGCAGCGCCTTCGGCATGTAAGGCACAATCGCAGAGATACACGCCGCCCTATGCCATGGATTCTGTGCCTGCTGTGCATAGGCCAGCCCTTGAGCAACCTGCCAATAGCCTGCCTTCACCAGTCCACCAACCATTTTCGCAGGTACATTACTCGCCAAGCTATTTAGAGACGCCCGCATCAACCCATAGCGATACAGCAGCGCCACCGTCTCCCCCGGCGCAGCCTCATAGCTCTTCACCGCCAGCTCCCACGCCCGCCCCATATCATTCACAAATCCCGCAGGCTGCCCCAGCGCATCACACGCCGCATACCACCCATTCCGCCCCGCTTTATTACTCGCACACAGCAGCCGATGAATCTCTTCAGGCCGCTTCGCCTGCTCCATATGCCAAGTAAGATGCGCAAAAATATAGCCATCATCCGTCAGTGTGTGCCACTGTCTTCGCCCATCTTTTCCAGGCGTCGTCTTCGCCTGATACCGCGCCAACAATTCTCCATGCGCCGCCACCACCGTCAGCCCTAGTCCCGGTAACCCATCCTCGCCTTCCGGTTCCACTGGCTGCTGCAATAGTTGTTTCGCCAAGTCATGCATCAGGTCATGCATTCGGTAGCTAGGCCGCTCCTCCACCTGCGCTCCATCTTGTTGTTGGGCACCTTGTTGTTTTGCCCCCTGCAATACCAGCGACTTCGCCCGAAACGTCCGCAGTATTGACCCCGCCTGCCGCGAACTCACCTCCCACAGCGTCTCCGCCATCTCTTGAGTCAGGCTCACATCCTCCGGCACCACTCCCAACCAAGCAAACTGCCGCAACTGCTCCGGCGAAAGCTGCCGCAAACTCAAATTAAAACAAGCCAACAAAGAATACTTCCGCCGCTTATCCTCATCTGGCATCTCCCCCTGCCCATAAATATCCAACGACTCCAGCCGCGCCACCTCAGCGGTGAAGTCGTCCAGTAGCTCCTGCCACCGCACCCCATCCTCAATCTGCGAAGCCGCCAGCTCCAACGCCAATGGTAAATACCCCACCCGCCCGGCAAACTCCAGCGCCTGCCGCTGCGCCTTATCACTCAGCGGCTCCTTAATCTTCTGAGTCATCAGGTCCAATGCCTGCGCCTCATCCATCACATCCAGGCTATGCAGTTGCGCATCAGGAATCCGCGCCTCACGAGTCGTCACCATCACCCTACTCTTTTCACCACCCACCCGAAATGGCTCCAAATGCGCCGGATTCCACACATCATCCACCACCAACAATATGCACTTGTCATACAGCAGTGTCCGCAAATGATTCGCCGCAGACTCTATCGCCGTCGGCTTATAGTCGTAGTCGCCCAGCGCCTGAATCCACCCACTCAGCAACGGCAAAATGTCCGGATTCTGCCCCAGCGTCACCCACAAAATGCCATCGGCAAAATAGTCCTGCACATCCGCATCATGGGTGAGCTTACTCGCCAGCACCGACTTCCCAATCCCACCCAACCCATAAATGGCACTCACCACCAGCGTGCCACCCTTGTCGTTATCACAAAGCAGCTGTGCCTTCACCGCATTCTGCGGTTCTGGACGCTCCACAAAATGATCCGGCAGCGGCGGCATTTGCAGCGGCCTACTATAGTTATCCATCACGCCTTTTGACTTTAGAAGCTCTGCTTCTGCTAAAGAACCAAGAGACCCATCGGCAGCAAGTTTATCAAGCTGATTTCCGAAATCCTCTCTCAATTCTTCAAGGCTGTGATAGTCAGTTGGGTAATGCTTTAGCTGCTTTAATTGCTTTTCAAAAGCCCATAGACTTTGCCAGTCCTCTTCCTCCTCAGTAGTACGTGGCTTTTTGAGATAAGTGTAAATAAATAGGTTATTTGCCTTCCTCAATTGCTCGTAAGCACAGTTAAATTCTTCGAGAGTATATTTGCCTACTTTGTTGTGTATCAGGGCAACAAAAATATTACAACTTTCAATAGCTTTGTTGTACTCACTTTGCGATCCATCCACCGACATAGAGGAACGGAAGTCTTCCCATACGACCAAACGCAAAACAATATTTCGAGCCCGCCAAAGGTCGTTTCTACGTCTGACAAAAATTTCGAACTGTTCACGCTCAGCCTTCAGTGCCGAAGATGACGCTAAGAAAATTTTTATCTCGCTCATAGAGGGACTGTGGACGTATGGGAACAAGCCACCGTGAAGAACTCGCCTTCACAGGCAGTGACACCACATTTTAACGGCTAATTACCCCATAGCCGTGCCCAACGCACAAATCCTCAGAATGGCTTTACCATTACCCCAGCCGCTCTGCCAAATGGTCACCCACCCGCATCGCATTCGCCATAATCGTCAGCGAAGGATTCACCGCCGCACTCGAAGGGAAAAAGCTCCCATCCACCACATACAAATTATCCACATCGTGCGCCTTACAATTCACATCCAGCACAGAGGTCGCCGGATCCGTCCCAAAGCGACAAGTCCCCACCTGATGCGCCACCGCCCCCACCGGCAAAATCTTACTAAAATACCAAGACACCGGCAGCACACTCCCCTCACTATCCACCTCCCGGATTACCTGTATCCAACGCTTAATTAACCGCTTAAAAGCCACCATATTATTCGGCTCATAGCGCACCGTCGTCTTCCCATTCTTCACCGTAATCCGATTGTTCGCATCCGGCGCATCCTCCCCCGTCAGCCACCAATCCACCGTCCGCTTCGCCGCAATCTTCAGCGCAAATCTCGGCGCAATCTTCGGCACATCCAACGCTAACATCCGAGAATTCACCTTCCCCAGCAGCTGCACATGCCCCATCGGATACTCAAACCCCGACTCACCCCAATAATAGTCATTAATCGCCAGCGTCTTTTGAAACACACTGTGGTTCTCCTTCAGGCTTAAGCCCACAACCGCCGCCGCCAGATGCTTCATAAAATTCCGCCCCACCTGATCAGAGCTATTCGCCAGCCCATTCGGATGTTGTTCATTCGCAGAATTCAACAACAACACCGCAGAATTCACCGCCCCACAAGCAACAACAACAATGTCACCCGAGAAGGTCTGAGTCTCCCCATTAATCTCAGCCTCCACCCCCGTAATCTCCTTCCCCGACTCACTCGTATGCAGCCGGTTCACCTTAGCCTCCGTTATCAGGCTCACATTCGGCCTGCCCATACTCGGGCGAATGCAGTTCACATCCGCATCCGACTTCGCATCAATAAAGCACGGAAAGCCATCACAGGTATTACACCGAATACACTCACTCAAAAAAGCATCCTTTTCATTCAGCTTTACCGACAGCGGTAGATAAAACGGCTGAAGCCCCTTTTTTTGCAACGCCTTATCTACCCAAGCAATCCGGGGCTCATGGCTCACCGGCGGATAGGTATAGTCATGGTTGCGGGGGGGCTCAGTCGGATCATCCCCCTGCTTACCATGCACTTGATACAGTGCCTCAGCCTGATCGTAATACCCCTGGTAATCGTCGTACTTCAGCGGCCAGGCAGGCGAAATTCCCTCATGCAGCTGCACCTCATCAAAGTCTTCTTCCCGCAGCCGAAATAGCGCGCCGCCATACACCTTGGTATTGCCACCCACCCAATAGCCCACACCCGGATGAATCTCATTGCCCGCCGGGTCAGCCCAGGCCTCATCCGTTTGGTAGCGCCCATCCCGAAACACCGCATCCGTGCTCCAGTTCGCCTTCTCCTTCGGTAAAAAAGCCCCCCGCTCCAGCACCAATATCTGCTTGCCCGCCATTTTCTCATTCAGCGCTAACCGGTGGGCCAGCGTCCCACCCCCCGCGCCCGTACCGATAATAATGACATCGTAATGATTCGTGGTAGACATAGGCTTGAAGGGAAATTAGGGGCCAAGGGGAAGTGAGCGTTACAACCAATAATAGCGATGAAATTAGACCGTATTACAGTTAGTCAGATCCTACGCTGATACGCCTTCACCGTCTTCCAGCCAAAAAACACCATCAGCAAGCCACTCCAGCCCAGCGCCGTCCCCACCGCCGCCAGCGCCGCCTCACCATTCGCCAACGCCCGCATCGCCTCAGAAACAACCGACACCGGATTATACGTCACAATCCCCTGCGCCCAGTCCGGAAAGCCCTCCTTCGGCACATAGCCAATACTAAAAAACGTCAACGGTAAAATCCAAGGATTCAGCACCGCCGAAATCGCCTCCGCCGACTTAGCACCCACCGCCACAAAAAAGCCAAACATCGACACCGCCAGCGTAAATATCACCGGCAACACCAAAAAGGCCAGCGACGATAGCAGGCCTCCCTGAAAGCGAAAGCCCAGCAAGTGCCCCGCCAAAACAATACCCACCACCTGAAACAGCAACCTCGCCCCCGACGAAATCAACCGCCCCCCCAAGGCAGAAAGCCGAGCAATCGGCATCGCCCGCAGCCTCACATCCATTCCATTTTCCAGATCTTCGTAGAAAAACACGCTGATATTAATCGTGTTAAATAACAGACCCTGCACAATCGTGAACGGCAGAAGAAATTGGGCATAGCTGCTAAAGCTACCATCCGCCGCAAACACCCTGGCAAAGCTCGCCGTAAACACGCACAGCAAAGAGACCGTAAACATCGTAGAAACAAGCAACGAAGCCGGTGCCCGCACTTCCAGGAGAAGATTCCGCCAGGCCACAACGCCCACATCATTTAAAGTGCGCCACAGCCCCCCTTCGCGCCGCGCCGCCACCATACCAGCGATCGCATCCCGATCCAGCACCATTCCCCCTTTTCCCATTCCCCCTTTTCCTATGCCCTCTACGAATTCAGCCATTCCCCTTCCCACCTAAAAACCGCCGTTCTAAAAACCACCGACCTAACACTGATCTCAAAGACGCTTATATTCCCGCACCGATAACGCCCCTAAAAGAACCAACAACCCCAACAACCACACCAAACTCGCCAAAAACAATAAAAAGCTACCACTGCTCCCTTCAATCAGCGATCGCATGGCATCACACGTCACACTCACCGGCTGATAGCGCACCACCGGCTGTAGCCAGCTCGGAAAGTTTTCAGTGGGGCTAAAGCCATTGCTCATCAGTAGCAGGGGCGTGTAAGGAATCACCGCCACCGCATCCACCAGGGTCGGATTGCGCAGCTTTAGGGCCAAAAGGCTATACCCCATAATGCAGGTCGAGGTAAAGGAAACCACCAAGGCAAGATAGCCCAACCCGTGCAGCACATTGCCCTGAAAGCGAAACCCAAAAAGATAGCCCACCACAAACAAAAACACGGTTGCCAGCAGCCCGCGTATCAGATAGGCCATCACCAACGCCGCAATCACCGCCACCCGCGAAATCGGCATCGCCCGGCATCGCTGCATCATGCCCGTATCAATATCTTTGGCCAGCATAATCGCCGAGCCCAACCCCGCAAAAAACAGGGCCTGCAAATTGATAATCGGCAGCAGGTACTGGAGGTAGTTCACCCCTTGGGCTGCCATCAGCTTTTCGCCAATGGTCAAAAACCCCAACAAAAACACCATCGGAAAAATTGCGATCGCCACAATCACAATCGGATTGCGCTTTAAGCGAATCAAATTCCGCCCGGTAATCAGCAAGCTATCGTCTATGGCACGCCGCCAGCCCGTTTCCTGACGCTGAGCAATCATCTGCCGAGCCAGCTCGGCCACATCGGTGTTAGTAGGCACCATAAAAGCGAAAAACAAGAATAGAGAAAAAGGCTAACCAAAGTGTAAGGTATCAAGCTCACTTGATGTCGCTGACCCGCCCCCATATGGGCAACCTGATGGGCAAACCCATTGCCAAAACCGGTTTCTCAACCGGCTCGTCCTTCACTCTACTGAGCGCCTACGCCAGCCCTCACCGTTACCCAGCGTTCTGTTACTAACGTTATGCTCAAAATTTCCATTGCCAAAACCCCAGAGCAAATCGATGACGTATTGAAACTACGACATCAAATTTTTGTTGCAGAAGGGAAATACGCGAAAACCGGCAGTGGTCGCATTGTAGAAAGGTTTGATGCCTTCCCCAGCACTACCAATCTGATTGCCACCCAAAATAATAAGCTCATCGGCGGCATGCGCCTCACCCTCGGCTCCCAAAAAAATATTCCATCCGACAAGGCACTTGCCGCAGAAGCCACCTTGGCCACGGAGGTGCAAGTGATCGGCTGTAGCATGTACTGTGTTAAGCCGGACTATCGCAACACCCAGGTCATGATGGGACTGTTGCTCATGGCCAGCTATCTCGGGCTCTCCCACGGGGTTACCCACATTATTGCCCCTACTGATGCCACCGTCATTAACCAATTAAAACAAGAAGGCTTCAGAGCGGTGCAAAACACCGTAGAAGTGCCCTACACCAGTCTCAATATCGAACCGTTGTTGTTAAGTATCCGGCAAGATCTCAGAGACTTTTTTGCAAAATTTGCTGAACAAAACCAAATTGAAAGCTTCATACACTCCTACGAATGTGCCTTTTACGATCCAGGTGAATACGTGATTCGCGCGGGCGAAGTAGGAGACTGTGCCTTTGTGCTGGTAGATGGCGAGTTAGAAGTCTTGCATCCAGGGCCCAGCCCAGCCACCGACACAATTAAAACAGGCGCTGTCTTCGGTGAAATGGCCCTCCTCACCGACCAACGCCGCTCTGCCAGCATCCTGGCCAAAACCCCCGTGAGGGTCATGATGCTCGAAAAATCTGTTTTTCTTGAGCACCTAAGTGCCGACCCTACGATGGCCCTGCAAATGCTCAAAAGCATGAGTAGCCGAATGCAGCATCTGATTAAGCACCGTCCCCTTACCCCCGTCTAAACGCCATGCCTGAGTTCTTTCCACAACCTGGCGATCGCGGCGCGCCCGCTCGCACCTCCAGCGCAGGCAGTCGAGGCCTGGGTTGCTCGGACGTATCACCCGCGATCGCATCAGAGGTCGAACCCAATGACCTGCCAGATGACGACTTGCCAGATGAACTGCTCACGGCATTGCTCCCGCCCAGCTGCAACAGCACCTTCATTGGGCCGCAAGCAATGCTATGGATATACCTTCCCAGCACGCTTTACCAAGCGATGACCCCCGACAAAGCGGCCACCCTCTCCCTACAAAGCTTGCAAACCGGTGACATCATCTATCAAGAACAACTCAGTCTCACTCACCATAGCGAAGGCAGCATTATTCAAATTACCCTGCCCGCCACCCTTAGCTCTGGCGAACCGCTGGTGGCCACCCAGCAAAAAGTCCGCTGGTCCTTTACAGCGATTTGTGACAGCACCAAACCCATCCATATCACCCACAGCAACAGTATCGGCGGCACACTGCAACGCATTGCCCCCAATCAGTCATCACTCTCAATCGCTGAACTAGAACAAGCAAAAACCGACAAAAAACAACAGGCCGAGCTATACGCCAAAGCAGGCATCTGGCAGGAAGCCCTCACCATGGCTGCCGCCCTCAAAGCAACAGATGCCTCACCTTGGCGAGAGCTACTGACCTCTGCCAATTTGGCCTCTTTAGCCGACTATCCCTTAGTACAACATCCTGAAGGCAAAATGTCCTGAAGGAAAGACATTCTGAAGACCCAATATTCTAAAGGGCGAACATCCTAAAGGGCAGTACTGTTACGGCCTAGCAATTACATCATTAGCCACCCTATCAATCACCCATGCTAAAGATCGCCATCGCCAAAACAGCTCAACAGATTGACGACGTCTTAAAGCTCCGGCACCAAGTCACCGCCAACATCCAAAATCCATCGGTGAAGGCTAGTCCCTTAAGGCTAATGGATCGCTTTGATACCTTTCCCTCGACCACTCACCTGGTGGCGAGCAAAAACAACTGCATTGTCGGCAGCCTCAGGCTCACCTTTGACACCCCCGCAGGCACCCCCGCTGATGCCGCCTATGATTTTCGAACCACCCTAAAGGATGTCCCCAAAGATGTCCCCAAAGATATTCCAGGAGATGGGCTAAAGCCTGCCGCCGACGCCTCTGAGGCTTCTGATGATGACGCGCCCCCTAATAAGGTTGTGAGCTGCGATCAGTACTACGTCTATCCCGCCCTGGCCTCACCCCAAATCACCTTGGGCCTGCTCCTCATGGCCAGCTACCTCGCCATTTCCAAAGGCATCACCCACATTATTTCACCGGCCAGCTCAACCATGGGCCTGCCGCTAAAGAGTCTGGGCTTTACGGCGATCGCACCCGAGCAATGCGATCGCGCCACCAATTTCAGATTCGTGCCCATGGTGCTAAATATCCAAAAAGATCTGGAAGATTCATTCGTCCACTTCTCCCAAAAGAATGAATTACAGGCCCTAATACACGCCTACGGCTGCGCCCTGTACGCCCCCGGCGAATACATTCTGCGAGCAGGCACAACCGGTGATTGCGCCTTTGTCATTGCCGATGGAGAAGTCGCCGTTAAGCATCCCGGCAATGATCAAATCATCGATACCATGGGCCCTGGCGAGGTCTTTGGTGAGCTAGCCCTGCTGACCAATCAAATCCGCTCTGTCGATATTGTTGCTAAAACTGACGTCAGGGCGATGATTCTAGAAAAATCCATCTTTGTAGAACAGCTCATGGCAGAGCCTCAAGTTGCCCTCAAACTCCTGCAAAGCATGGGGCATCGCATGAAGCACCTGATTGACTATTGCAACGTGATCACGTCCTAAATGCTCAATCCTAACTGCCAAATACTGAGCAGCCCGTCTGAGCCCACGGTTTCAAAAATAAGCCACTGTCTCAAAAAGCAAAACTATCTCAGTATGCTTACAGAGTTTCCGAAAACTGCCCCATGACATTTGGGGTTAATACGCCTGCCAATTCAGATAGCAAACGACTTATATAAAGCAGGGAATTTCCCAACGAACAAAAGTCATGCTTGCAGCGGCGGTATCTATGAGCAGTCAACCCAACTCTACTCCAAAACCCTTTGTCCTCACTCTCAAACAATTCAGTCTTAAACGGTTGAGTTGCGTTTCTTCCCTGGCGATACTGGCCGCTAATTTGGTTGCCCCTTTGCCTAGCTACGGACTCGAATTTCCAGATGCGGGCGATCGCGGTGCCCCAGCCCGCACCGCTGGGGGAGGAACCCGGGGCGGCTTATGCGAAGGCGGAGACTGGATGCAGCAGTCTATTAAAGCCCTTGTCCCCAGCAACAATGTCAATACCTTTGTCAGCGAGCAGGCCAGCTTACGGGTATACCTTGCCGAAGGGTTTGAAGACAAAGCAGTCGAAATCTACGTGCAGAATCCTCGCACACAAGCGGCGGTACACCAAGAAACCATCGACCTTAGCAGCATAGGCGGGAGCGGCATTGTGCAGGTTAATTTGCCTGCCACAAATGCAACCGGTGCACCACTACTAGAACAAAACCAAGACTACTTCTGGGAACTGGCGATCATTTGTAACGCCAACGATCGAACCCAAGACTACATTGTTCAGGGCTTAATGCACCGCTTAGCACCCAGCCCAGCACTCACAGAAGCCCTAGGCAACAACAATACGCTAGCAGAGCAAGCCGCCCTATACGCCGAAGCAGGCATTTGGCAAGAGACCCTCAGCATCGCAGCATCACAACAAACCGCCCAGCCCGAGCTATGGTCAGCGCTGCTCACGTCCGTCGGTCTAGAGGACTTAGCGAACAGCTACATAGCAGAACCAGAAGCAGTAGAAGCTGCGACAGACTACTCAGTAGGCATGCCCGAAGCAACGCCCGAAGCCGAAGCAACGCCCGCAACCACCTCAGAGGCTACCTCCGGAGCAGTTACAGACACCAGCCCTCTGGTGCAATCACCGTAACCTGTTGTAGTTTGGCAACACCATGAAACAGTGGCAACAATTCTTTTGGCCATGGCGGGGGGTTTTAATCATTACGCCCAGCGTTGCTGGCGCGGTGATTTTGCTGCGGTGTATTGGTCTTTTGCAATCCTGGGAATGGGCTGCTTTTGACCAGTACATGCGGCTTCGCCCCCCGGAGGTGCCCGACAACAGAATTGTCATTGTTGGCCTCGATGAAGATGATGTCAGTGAAATCGGGCAGGCCATTGTTCCGGATCAAGTCTATGCAGACCTGCTGGAAAAGCTGCGATCACAATCGCCCCGCGCCATCGGGTTAGATATTTATCGCGATCTCCCCGTAGAGCCGGGCCATGCAGAACTAATAGAAATTTTTAAAACAACGCCCCAGTTAGTCGGCATCCAAAAAGTGGTGGGAGAAGCAGGCAGAGAAACCGTTTCTCCACCACCAGCCTTAGCCGAGCTCGGACAGGTGGGCGCGAACGATGTCATCACAGATGCCGACAACACCATCCGGCGCGGCCTCCTTTCCGTGCAGTCAGCCAAGGGAGAAACGGTCTACAGTCTAGGCCTGTATTTGGCCCTACTTTATTTAGAGGCCGAGGGCATTGGCCCTGAAATGGTTGCAGAAGACACTTGGTGGCTAGGTAAAACGCTCTTCACTCCCTTTGAAGCCAATGACGGTGGCTATGTCCGTGCCGATGCCAATGGCTACCAACAGCTGATCAACTATCGGGGGCCTAGCCACACATTTGAGCGCGTCTCGATGATGGATGTCCTCAATGATGACATTCCACCTGATTGGGCGACCGATCGGGTGGTTTTAATTGGTGCGATTGGTGAAAGTTTTCAAGATACTGTTTTCACGCCCCATAGCAGCAGCTTACTGTCATTGCCCGAGCCTATGAATGGGGTTGAGGTCCATGCCAACCTCACCAGTCAATTTATTAGTGCGGCCCTAGATGAGCGCCCACTGATCAGCAGCTGGCCAGAACCGCTGGAATGGGGCTGGATTTTACTCTGGTCAGGGGCCGGGGCAATTGTTGTTTGGCACTTTGGAAAAACCGGACATAAAACCAGACACAATCCCTTTAAACGGTGGCAACAGGAAGGCATGATTGCAGGGGGCTTGGCCACCCTGCTGGGCAGTACCTACATTGCGTTCCTACAAGGCTGGTGGCTACCCGTTATCCCCGCCCTCATTGCATCAGCCGGATCTGCCACCGCCGTCACCGCCTATCTGGCCCACAGCGCGGGCGACATTCGTCGCACCTTTGGTCGATACCTCAGCGATGAGATTGTCACCACACTATTGGAGAATCCCGAAGGTCAAAAGCTCGGTGGTGAACGCCGCCTGATTACGATTCTCACCTCAGACCTGCGCGGCTTTACCGCCACATCAGAGAGGCTCTCGCCTGAAATGGTGATTAAAGTCCTCAATTTTTACTTGGGCTGCATGGCTGAAGTCATCACCCGCCACAATGGCACCATTGATGAATTTATGGGGGATGGCATTCTGATTCTTTTTGGTGCACCCATTCGCCGCCAGGACGATGCCCTCAGGGCGATCGCCTGCGCCGTAGATATGCAACTCGCCATGGAAAAGGTGAATAAAACGGTTGAAGAATGGGGCCTTTCCCCCTTAGAAATGGGCATCGGCGTCCATACTGGGGAAGTGGTTGTCGGCAATATCGGATCTGAAAAACGGGCTAAGTATGGCGTCGTCGGCAGTCCTGTGAATCTCACCTATCGCATCGAATCCTTTACCACGGGCGGACAAATTCTGATTTCCGAAGAGACCTTTCGCGCCGCTGGAAACAGTGTCCAAGTCGGCCAATCCCAAACCGTAACCCCCAAGGGAATCGCCCACCCCTTAGATATTTATGAGGTCACCGGCATCGGTGCCCCCTATGACTTGGCCTTACCGCAACAAAACGAAACATTCTCTCCTTTAGCCGCAGCCCTACCCATCCGACTTAGCCTCGTAGAAGCAAAGCAAGTCAGCTCTGAAAGCTTTCCAGGACAGGTGATTTCACTCTCTGAAAAAGGTGCCCTCGTGGAGGTTGTTTTACCAGAAGGTAAAACAATTGCTCCCCTCAACAATCTAAAAATCGCCTTCCTATCTGTAGCGCTGGCGACTGATGACAATGTTTATGTAAAGGTGAGAAAAAAGGCAGAAAAGACTCATCAGTTTTATCTTACTTTCACAGCCATGTCACCGGAAACAGAAGTCACGCTCAACAACATAAAATCAGGCGGTCAGTCGACGAATTCATCAGTTGCTGCTTAGTACTGACCCAGTAACTCACACAACAACAGAATGAAACTGGCCTCTTAAGCTTGGGTAGTATGACCCGTCAGCGCAAAAAAAACATCGTCTAAGCTGGGCCGACGCAGGGAAATATCGGAGAGCGGAATACCCGCTGACTCCAACCGGAGGACAATAGTTGTCAAGGTTTCGGCTCCATTAGGCGCCGCGATTGCCAAAGGCCCACCCTCACCCATTTCTCCGGTAATAATATCGCCCATATCGGCCAACAGGTCTTTGACTTTTGCAATATCTTCTAGGTTCGCCAGCCGCAGCTCACAAAACTTTCCACCCACCCGATCCTTCAGCTCATCGACAGTGCCTTCTGCAATCACCTGTCCCTGATCAATCACCACAATCTGATCAGCCAGGGCATCGGCTTCTTCTAAATACTGCGTGGTGAGAATAATCGTAATCCCCTGGGCCTTCAGGTCTTTAACCACGGCCCACAGCTGCTGACGGCTACGCGGATCGAGCCCAGTTGTAGGCTCATCTAAAAACAGCACCAAAGGCAGCACCACAATGCTGGCTGCCAGGTCCAAACGGCGTCTCATCCCACCTGAAAAAGTCTTGACCTGTCGATTCGCCGCATCGGTCAGATCGAACTGTGCCAGCAGTTCAGCGGCGCGTTTTTTGGCCGCTGGCCCCGAGAGTCGCAACAATCGGCCAAATAGAATCAGATTTTCTTGGGCAGTAAGGGCTTCGTCCACCGCTGCAAATTGCCCCGTTAGGCCGATGAGGGATCGCACCGCCTCCGGTTGTGTTACGACGTCGTATCCTGCAATCGTCGCCTGGCCACCATCGGGAACCAGCAACGTTGTCAGGCAGTTAATCGCGGTCGTTTTTCCGGCCCCATTCGGCCCTAGTACCCCCAGCACCGTTCCCCGCTCAGCAGAAAGATTAATACCGCGTAGCACTGGCGTATCGCCAAAGCGCTTGGTCAAATTTTTGACATCGACAATTGAGGCCACGGGCTTGCATTTTTACAACCCCAGTATTCTGACACACCATACGGCGCTGTTTCTAGAGATTACCACCAGGGATTACCAATTAACGAAAACCCTGACCAAAAGAACGGATGGGAAAAGTCTAGTTGCGCCTGAGTTGTAATGCCCTCTGGAATGGGACTTCTGCCCTGTTGGGTAATCAACCGATTATTCTCGATACGCGTCTCACCCTGAATCAGTGAAAGTTGGGCCTGTTGCAACGCGGAAAATCTGAGCGGTTCACCCCGTAGTTGCCCATAAAACTCTGCCATGAGGGCCATTGTCCCCACATCAGAGACATTCCAAAGGCTACCAATGGAAGATTCCACACCCGCCGCCGCCGCCAAACCCGCAAACCCCAATTCGGCCTCACGGTTACCCAACGCCGTAGTGCAGGCGCTTAAAATCAACAGTTCTAAGTCATCTAAGCCCAAAGAAGGCAGCTTATCTAGCGTGAGTTTTTCATCCCAAAACTGGATATAGGACTGATTCACTGACCCCGGATTAAAAACCGCATGGGTCGCTAAGTGCATAATGCCTTGAGGGGCCCCTTCCTGCGCTGCCGTTACATTTTCAATACTAAAGTCTTCATTGAATAGCGTTTGAAATGAGTTAGACGCTGTCCTCACCAAATCGAGTTCCACCGGAACAGCCGGCAGACTTTCTTGGTCTGTAAATTTGTCGGCCCCTGCTGTCAGAACATTTTGAGCGGCTGGGCGGGTGCCAAAGTCGGTTTGCAACAAGCCTATACTAGGCAGCATAGATAAACCGTAACGCTCTATCGCATAGGTATCACCATCCATCATGGCTGCGAGCGGGGCCGTACGCAGCCCTTCATCTAACACATACATCAGGTTGTCAACCCCTATGTGCTGTAAGTCTTCTTCCAGGGGTTCCATTAGCCAGCTATATAGCTGACGGGCTAAAGGTTGATAGCCATCATCAAAAAATGAAGAGATTTCTATGCCCAACAACTTAGCCTGTAGCGTAATATCTTTGCGGTTAACGTCTACAAGCTGTTGAACAGGCTCACCTTGGGGGGGAATCATCATTAGCATCAGCTGATCTTGCTCATTGTGAGTCTCGTTTCGCAGCAACCGTTGAGATAGCACGGAAGGATAGGCACTATCCGTAGGCTGGGCTTGATTACCACCGGGCACAAATAGCGCATACACCAAGGCCGTTTTTGATTTATATTGTTCTTCAGCAGCCCTCAAAGTTTGTTGTATCTCCTCTAAAGTAGAGCCCTCATCATCTAGAGGGCGACCCCAGTATCTAGCATATTCCTCGCTCAGGGATTGCTCTACTTGAGAGAAGGCCACACCGTCAAAAAAGTCTAAACGGCCAGAAGTTTGTTGTTTACCCTCATCGTCTATCCGCTGAGAAGTCTGTAGGTCACCCCCTGATGACAGTTGTGTTGGCTCAATAGCAGGGAGTAATGAAAGAGTCCCTTGGTCAGTCACTGGCTCATCAAGAGAGTCAGGTACGTCTGAGGTAGGAATGGGTTCAGCAGAATTAGGATCGGGTTCAGAGTTTACAGGATCGACTGGATCGACTGGACCCACTGAATCCGGGTCTATTGGATCGACTGGGTCCACTGGGTCCACTGGAGGATCTACAGGGTCTACTGGATCCACTGGGTCGACTGGGTCTACTGGAGGATCTACTGACTCTACGGTGACAATGGCATCGCTCTCATAGGCACCAATATCACGGTTGCCCACGACAGAGACACCTCTTTGGTCATTGTCGGTTCCCGTCCCACCGTCAATAGCGGGGCTTCCTTCGAGCAATGCATGGGTGAGGGTTGGCCCGCCATTATCGGCAAGGGAGGCTAGGAGTGGATCTGTTCCCTCGGGTAGGTCTGAGGAAATATATCCCCTACTACCAGTTCTATCCTGAACAAGGTTGTTCCCGTTGCTAACGAACGACTCAAGCGTTCGCAGGTCGGCCCCGACACGCGCCGAATTACCAGCAATAATTGTGTTTTGTAAGGCAAGGTCATTGCCAAGACCCGAATGATAGATTCCGCCCCCGACAACACTTGCTGAATTATTGGTAACGGTTACATTGGTTAGGCTTGCACCTGACTCAAGCCCGATCATTAGGGCACCGCCCGTACGGTTTTGGGACTCGTTCCCAGATAGCGTGCTATTGGTAATCGTTAAACCAGCATCAGCTGTTGATTCATTTACAATCGCTCCTCCATCTTGATCAGAGGTGTTGTTGCTCAGTGTGCTGCGCTCAATGGTTAACTTATGTTGTTCTGTCAGGGCGATCGCGCCACCTTCAAAGGCACTATTGTTATCGAGTGTTGTCGTCGTAATGCTGCTAGCACTATTCCCACTCAAATAAATCGCCCCCCCTAGCCCGTTACTCAGGTTGATGCCTTGGGTCAAAGCCTGATTACCTTGAAGGGTTGAATCGGAGATCGCCACAGAGGTACCATTGCTGAAGAGTCCACCGCCGTGCCCAGTAAGTGCAGCATTATTTGCGATCTCTACATTTTCTAAACTCAGTGAGCCAACAGTAGTGCCAACTGCAACAGCCCCCCCGTGGATAGTCGCCACGTTATTGGCCAGCCAACTATCACGAATAGCAAGGCTTCCATTGACGCCCTTCTTTATAGTCAGGACATCATCAGTCAAACCTCCAACACTACTAATAACAGGTTCTACAAAGGGAATCTGGTTAATAACATCATCAATAATGACATTACTGCTCACACCACCCCCATTAGGCGCTGAGTTACCGAAAATAAAGCTATCTGCAATTGTTAGGGTATGCTCGTTATCCGCATAAATCCCGCCGCCCTCGATACCGGCAGTATTACCCTCTATCGTGGAGGATTGAATTAAAGATGTTCCTGTCCCACTTAAATGGAGTCCGCCCCCTGAGGAATCACTGTTGTTATTGCGAACCAAACTATTGAGTAAGTTAACACTGGCGCTATTTGACACACGAATAGCACCGCCCCCGTTCTGATTACCTGTTGTAGCATTTCCATCTTGAATGGTTAGCCTATCTAAGGTCGTTGCCCCTGCAGAAATACTAAAGGCTCTGACGCTATTGTTGCCTTGAATAACAGTTTTATCTGTTCCTTGTCCCTGCAACGTAACGTCCCGATTTATTTGAATGTCAGGGGCTGCATAGGTTGTCTCAGAGAGGTTAACCGTGCCACCTGTTGCCACAGCATCCACAGCATTTTTCAAATCACCATTGGCACCTACATTAACAGTTGTTGCAGTGCCCGATAGGGAGCTGCCTAATCTCAAGCTAACTTCTTCATTGAGATTAATCGTCGAGGTTTCTAGTCGTAAATCGTTACCATTCGCATTACGGCTAGCGTCAACTGCTGCATCGACCGTGATAGAGTTGCTAGCCTGTAGCGTTACATTATTACTATTAAGCGCGGTCACCAGTTTTTCAACAGTAAGCTGTGGCGCATTCGAGTCGTTAATGCCATCAACAATGCGAGAGCTCCCTCCCCCACTAACAATGGTGAGATCAGTTGGATCCAATAGCCATGTACCCACAACTCCACTGGGCGAATCCGTGGAGATATTGGCCTGCTCACCAATGGTCAATTGAGCTAATCCAGAAGTTTCAACCAAACCGCCAGAGCCTTGACCAACACCATTAGCAGAAAGAGAGCCCAACACTTGAGTGTCGCCTTCGGACCAAACAATCACCCGACCGCCATAGCCTGATTCTAAGGAATCTGCTTGGACAACACTTCCCTCTCCGACAAACGCAGTATCAGCACTTGGCAGTGGACCTTGCCCCTGATAGTCTCCTCCAATCCGAATCAGGCCACCATTATCAGCACCAGAAGCGTTGAGAGAACCATCTAGCACACTGACATGAGTCCCCAGGAGATTTATTTGCCCGCCATCTGTTTGCCCGCCATCTGTTTGCCCGCCATCTGTTTGATTGACAGTTATCTGACTGCCAGCTAGTCCATCCGTTCGAATAGAAACATCAATATCTCCTGTATTAGCGGTTGTCGTGACGTTATCTCTAATAACCGACCGATCCACAGCGACCTCACCCACCGCTGTGTCAATGCTGGTGAGTGAGACAGAACCATCCGCATTCACTTTTAAATCTGTTGCTTCAGCGTCTCCTGCTCCAGTAACCAGCTCAGATAATGAAACCTCACTAAATTGCTCATCGTTTCTTTGTGAGACGTTCTGACTAATTGACTGGGACAACAAATCAGCCTCTACCTCCACACTGAGCAGTGCGCCCTCAGCATCGAGTCGCACCAAGCTCTCACCCGGCACAGCGGATAAGGTTACCTCACCGGAAGGAGCACGAAGTGTTCCAGTATTGATAACATCGCCACCCATCAAACGAATCGATTGTTGACTCGGCACAGACAATTCAGCCTGGTTAACAACAGCACTAGGAGAAGCTGCCGTAAACTGATAAGCCGTTGGAGAGCCCTCAAGATTGTTGTATTCGCTAGTGGTTAAAACATTTAACCAGCTATCGCCAAATACAAGTTGATCAGCGGTCGTCGCCGTAAACGCCCCGCCCAAGTTCAGCTGGGCATCAGCACCAAAGAACACACCCGCCGGATTCAACAAATACAAATCAGCATCACTTCCTGAGACCTGTAGCGTGCCATCAACATAAGAAGAGCGGCCACCAGAAACTTGACCAATCACAGACTGAACAGATTCCGGCGTTATAAAATCAGCCGTGCTACCCGCTTTGACACTGAAGTTATCAAAACGGTGAAAAAGATTTTCATTAACCTGAACACCCCCCTCAATAAGAGTATGGTTCGGCTGTGCATCAACAAGCGTTTGAGTATTATCAGCAGCCGGTGTGATCAGCTGGGCCACCAGCGGAGTCCCTAAAGGAGCGGCAGTGATTGGCACCATGGACTCTGATACGGCAACCTCTGAAGTTACGATCTCAGGGATAACAAGCACTGAAATATCCTGGGATGACGTAGCTGCGCTTGCAGACGGGGGCAAGCAGAGCATTAGCGACATTAACGCCAGTGTGTTGTAGGAGGTCGCTTTAACATCATTCATGGAAACGCTTATGAAATTACTCGTTGCAATACCGATTGACCGAACGTCCCATCAGCTTACGTATGAACCACAGATTGACTAAATTATCCACACCTATAAAAAGCACTGAGGTCTCACGTTTCTTACATTGCCCTCATTCTTAGATACAATCATGAGCTTGCTTGATGTTTTTTCCGTAAAAGCACTGAATTTAATTAACGCTAGATAAATTATTTCCCCATCTAATTTTCCTGATGTGTTGCGACACTCACTGTTAAATGGGTTGAGCGCTGCAAAGTTTAGACAAAAACACGGAAGGGTTGTTGTTCACTTTGTGGCGAATCTGATCAGTCTTCATGCCGATTTCTTATATAGAAGAGGCCGTTAGGCTGGTGAAAGGCGCAGCAGTCCGATTAGTCGTATTGGCAGTGGTATTGGTCCACTGATTCATACAACGTATTTGGATAGTCTACTAACACAGCTGTCGTATATGCGACGGTCCAATTACGGTGGCCAGCGCTAATATTTTGTTAGGCACTCAGGGAATTCGCATGGCCAGATTACGGAATACTTGGTACCAGAAGCAACTGGCCTCGTTGGCCTATCGTCGAGGGCTTTCCTACGCGGACCAAACTGCATACGCAAAGGCGATCGCAGCTTTCACTGAGGCCCTAGAAAAAGGGCACAAAAAGCCAGAGCAAGTGTATGTTATGCGGGGTATTAGCCAAGGCCAGCTAAACAATACAGCTAAAGCCATGGCTGATTTTGAAGCCGTGATTCACGGCGCTCAATCAAATAGTGCTCAATCAAACAGCGCTCAATCAAATAGTGCGGGTCCAAAGAATACAGAACTAGAGACGACAGAACTAGAGACGACAGAGCATCGCAGCTTCTCCCTAGCGCAATCCCATCACCACCGAGGGATGCTGCGTCAACAGGCCGGGAACGAAGCCGGGGCATTGGCCGACTGGTCCACCGCGATCGCCCATTGGCCCGATTATCCAGAGCCCCACTATCACCGGGCATTGGTCAGCCTCAGTCAGGGCCACTATGACCAGGCACTCACAGACTTAGATACAGCCCTATCGGCCAATCCAACCATGGTTATGGCCTACCTACAGCGCGGCAATGTGCGTCACCAGCTAGGCGATATCCCCGGTGCCGTCGCAGACTGGGAACTGGCCGTGTGCAACGACTTTACGTTAGAAGAAGCCAAACAAAAACTCGCCAGCGTACAGCAAGCTAACGGCGACGCACAGCTTAGTGCCGTGTTAGAAAAGCCCTTGGCCGCTAAGGGGCTCACCGTTGAAGTGAACCACACAGGCTCCCAGCTAGACATTCACATTCATCGAAAGCTCGGCACAGGCGTGAACTACTACACACTACCCGAGTTAATTCGTGAGCACTTAGTACCCCTACACCTCGCCGATGTTAGTCGGTTTCAGCTTATTGGCCATCTTGCTGAGGTGAATCGGCCTGAGTGGAGTCAGTCATACGATCTCTACCAAGGACAACCTTGCCCACCCAGCAATTGGGAAAAGGCTTTTTCTGCGCTGGTATTGTTTCCACCCTTTGGCATTCCCGCCTTTATTCAAGCGGCCCAAGTAAAAAGATTCTATAAACGCGGTCAATATCTAGATGCCGTAGGCGCCTCTAAAGCAGTCAAGGGGCTCTGTGTTGCTGGCAGCGTCGCCTTTGGTTTTTTCACCCTGCTGCCTTTGGGGTACGCCGCCTACGACTCCATGAAAGAAAAGCCCACATTCCAGATAGCAGAACAAGCCCAAGCCTCTGCTAAAGAACAAATATTTGAAAACAAATCTGAGCTAAACTAACGCTGCTGGGTTGTTCTTCTGCATAGATTTTTTTTCATAGAACTTGTTCTTTCACATGGCACTCGCAATGGATAAGTTGCTCCGGCCTAAGAAGATATGGCCTAAGAAGATATTTTAAGAGAATGCCTCAGGACACAGACTAAGGCTCAAAAGTCTCTTATTGAGACTCTTTTGAAGCCACCGGCATCAGGCAGATCGAACCCACTAAAAATAAAATTCCTTCTGCTAGGTGCAATACGGAAATAAGTGATAGTCCCTGAGCTATGCCAGCGGATATTTCTGCGATCGCATCAGCCACAAAAAGACCTGACCCGATGGTAAATAGCCAGCTGGCAATGATGATTCTTTTTTCCATAACTCAGCACGTTTCTCCAGGGTGCGGGATTTTTCTACTGTATCAGTCTGCCCGCTGATCCCATGGGCTTATGCAAGATTACGGTTTTGGCACCCCAACTGGGACAGCCAACAACACATCTAAAAAGACAAAGACAGCCCGAGGCAAAACAGCACTGTCTAACAGGGCAACACCGACAACTCGCTCTAAGGGTTCTGGTAATGACATAACCCTCACACCGGGTGGAATCGGCTCGGCCTCTAAGCGAGCCAACACCGCAACACCTAATCCCTTAGCCACCATCCCCATCAGCGTAGAATCTTCTCTAACATCGGAGCGCATGCTGGGATTGGCTGGTAATTGATACCCAAAACGAGCGACGTGTTCATCAATGAGCCGGTTGTGTCTAGAAGAGCGGCTATTGGCCACCCGTGGATAAGCGACCAACGCCTCCCAGGTGAGGGGTTCTGTCTGTTCGTTTTGGCCGTCGTATCCCATGGCGCATCTCATCATGAAGAACATCCAGATTATCGAATATTTGGTCTGGTTATGTTCTTCATTGCCGAATCGATGATCTTTTTGGGTTTATTTGCGGC
>JBCDAG010000072.1:0-22268 GCA_039186165.1 Cyanobacteria bacterium P01_F01_bin.53 | reverse complement strand
CATAGAACCAAGCCCTGAAACCCTTGATCCTTCGTCATAAATTCTCAATAGATGGCAGTTGCTGAGAATTTAACGTGTTCCTAAAACCCTTATATGACAAGGGTTTTAGAGATGTCTCGGACTTATGTGTACACGGGAGCCTTAGTAAGGGGAACCGCACGGAGGGGTCTCGGTGTATAGCGTACTCATCGAAACTCCTCCCTTACGGTTCCCCTTGATAAGGGGAACCAGAGAAAGTTGGATACCCAAAACAGACTGGGAAGAAAGACTTTCAGCACAGTTCTAGATTTAGAAAGAGATAAAAACAATGTCTGCCTTGACTCCCCTAACCCCTAAAAACAGATCTCCTAAACCACGCAAAGCACTTGTAGGATTAGCCCTATTAGGCACACTATCGCTCCTCTGTATCACCGCTCCTCCTATCAAAAATAAGCTGACGCCATCAGCGTTCGCCTACCCTTATGATCTCTCACCCTCCGGGAAAGTAAGCGAGAGTTTGACCGCAGAGATCGCCGCTGCCCAGGCTCGAATTCAGCGCAACCCAGAAGATGGTTTGCATTTAACAGAGTTAGCTGGTGCTTACCTAAAAATGGCCCGTATTACCGGTGCAGATAAATGGTACACACTCGCTGAAGAATCCGCTCGGCAATCCCTAGATAACCTCCCTTTTAACAATGATGGTGCGCTTTTGGCCTTAGCCAAAGTGGCTGAAGCGAACCACGATTTTGCTGAAGCTGCTCGCCTCGCCGAACAAGCTGCTGGTGGCGAAGCGTTGGCAACCAGGGTAACGGCCCAACTGGCGATTGGGCAGATTGCTGAGGCCAATGCTGGGGCGGATGAATTAGTTGAATTTTCACCGTCTATGGCGAGTTTGACCCTGCGAGCTTTGGCCCGACAGGCGAAGGGCGATCGCACAGGTGCACTCAAAGATTTTCAACAGGCGATCGCAGTCGAGCAACCCGGTGAAGCCAGAGGGTCCGCCCTAGCCAGAACCCTCCTAGGAAAGCTCTACGCAGACCAAGGCGATCATGAGTTGGCCGTCTCCTTGTATCAAGAGGCCCTGACCATTGCCCCACAGTATCCTCAGGCGCTATTGAATCTTGCAGACCTCAAGGTTCAGCAAGGACGCTATCGAGCGGCAGCAAAGCTCTACGCGGAAGTGGACGATCCGCTAGCATTACTCGGATTGGCCCGAGTGAGAGCGCTACAGGGAAAGGATGCTGAGGCGCGATCGCAATGGAGCACTGCTGAAACGGTTTTACGTGAAAAGGTGGCTGCTAATCCGTTAGATCATGGTCGAGAATTGGCTGTGCTGTTGCTAGAACGGGGTGATGAGGAAGATCAGGCGGAGGCGATCGCGCTGATGCAGGCAGAAGCGGGTAACCGGCGCAATGCAGAAACATTGGACACCTTGGCCTGGGCACTCTCGGCATCGGGCCGCTGGGAGGAAGCGCAGCCAGTCATTGAAGAGGCGATCGCTCAAGGCATTCAAGATGCCGAAATATTCTCTCGGGCGGCTCGCATAGAAACAGCATTGGGCAACACCGCACAAGCAGAGACCTACTTGAGCAAAGCCCAAACGCTCAAGTAGGTCTCACAAAAGCAATGATTAGCCCAATATTAGGTATTTCGAAAGCTGATAGTTATACAAAAACAGCCCCTGTGTTGAGATCCAAATTATTGACATTCTCGAAAATGGCAATTAACTCCGAAGTACCCCCTTGATAGTAAAGGTAGGTGTCATTGCCCTGTTGTTGTTGGGTATAGTTACCGGCTGAACCATGCAGCTGAACAATATCTTCAGCCGCATTGAAGTCCTTAATGAGAACGTAGTCTTGATCGCCACCACCGAGGTAATACGCCTGGGTGGTGTTACCAACAACAAAGGTATCCGCATCCGCACCACCCACTACCGTATCCTTCTCAAGGTAGCCTGCGGCGATCGCATCACTGCCATCTAAAACATCACTACCAATACCGCCAACAAGTTGATCGTTGCTGCTACCCCCAAAGAGGGCATCATCGCCACCAATTTGCTTGTCAGCCAATGCATTGTTGTACAAGTCAGCAACAGCCGTTTCATCTAAGGCTTCTGACAACACAGTAATGCTCCCTAACTGACCATCAAAGGCCTCATTGCTCGACCAGTGACTTTTACCAATATAGTTATGAGTACGAGTGGTTACCTCGGGTAGTTTATCTGCAACATTTTCTCCTGCCAGGACACCGTCCTTGTACACACGCATCACACCTGTATCGCTGACGGTGGCCGTAACATGAATCCAAGTATCTGTTTGCCAAAAATCATTAATGACTAAGTAATCTGAGCCACCGCTCGAATGATGAATCTGAAAATCTATCGTGTTTGTCCCTTGTCGATTGGTTAATACAATATTGTTTGTGCCTGCACCATCTGCAAAGTCAAAAATGCGAGACCATTTATTGAAATTGTCATACTTAACCCAGGCAGAAAAGGTCATCGCACCGCCCGTTTCTAGACCTGAGACTTCGGCATAGTCATCAATACCATCGAAATCCAATATTCCAGTATGAATATCTGCCTTTACGCCGTTAGTCAGAGACAACTCAGCGGTTGCACTATCGCCCAGTTGAACAGAATAGGCTCCGCCAACATCGCCGCCTGCTAGAGCAGCTACTTCAACATGGCTGAGCGCGCGGTTGTATACCCTTGCCTCATCAATCGCCCCATCAAAGTATTCATCACCGCCGGGTAGCTGAGCACCTACAACAAGGTCTTCATTGTTAGTCGCAAAGTCGATATCGGTGTAAACGACATTGGAATCCAGCTGGCCGTCAATGTAGAACCTAAGCGCCTCACCATCGTAGGTAGCGGCCACGTGATGCCACTGATTAAGGGTTAACTGAGCATTGGACTTCCACATGCCCTTATCAGCCTGGCCATAGTTGGACTCGAACTGGATTGACCCATCGTTCATAACCATCAGGCTATAAGGCGCACTTTCTGTTCCTTTTGTGATGATGCCTGCCCACTGACTGAACTGGTCCGCCCTAACCCAGGCAGACAAAGTGAGTTGGTGAGTGATATCTAGCTCAGCAGAATCAATTGCAGAAACGCCAGAATTGTAGCCATCGAGTTCAACCGCACTTCCCAATTTGCCATCGGTCCAGGTAGCGTTGCCCCATAGCTGACCGGCATCATTTGTTTTACCCGCCGTTTCAGCAATGCTGGTACCTATGCCCTCATCAAAGCCCCAATGCATTACCAAACCTTCACTAAGGGCAGTCGCTAGCGTGTCGCCATAGAGGGTATCGTTACCGGCTTGACCGTAGACAGTATCATCTCCGGTATCGCCAAATAGAGTGTCATTGCTAGTAGGACTAATTTCAATGATGCCGTACTTTTCAAGACTTGATGTAGCGTCGTTCCATCGACCAGCATTGTCACCGACCTGTGAGCTCAGCATTGCAGCAGAATCTTCATGTCCCCCAGAGTTGTTGGGCTCGCCGGGAATCCAATTGGTATAGCTTGTAGTCTCGCCGCTGATCCAGTTCCACTGTCCTTCTTCGGCTTCGTCCGTCATCCCAATCCAATAAGAACGATGATCGTCAAACGTTTGCGTTAACCAAGCTTGTTCAGAGGCATCATTTACAGTTACAAGATTTCCGCCCAGCCGCTGGGCTTCCGCCTGAGACCCTTCCCAAGTTCCTAGCTGACTCACCAGATAAGCGTGTCCATTATAGGTTTGTGCACCTCTCAGCAAGCTACTGGAAGTATCTCCGAAAGATTCACCATAGAGTGTATCGTCACCTTTGCCCCCGAAAATGGTGTCATTGCCCGCGCCACCTTGCAGCCGGTCATTATTACGGCCCACTATGGACAGAATTTCATCTCCATCTAGGGCTCGGTTATAAATGTGAGCATCATCTATACTGCCCGCAAAAGCATCGCTCCCAGTAGCGCCACTGGTGCCATCATGAAACAGAGTCTTACCGTCGATAGCGCCCAAACCAATATTGCCAGAATGGCTCCAAAGCTGAGAGCCTTCGCCAACACCAAAGCGTTCGCCATCTAAGTATGCCGAAAAGGCCCCTGCCCGGACTTGTTCATTACCATCGAGCACAACAGAGACATGGTGCCATTGCCCTGAAACAATCTCATCAGTTTTCAAGTATGTTCCTGTCCAACCGCTTTGATTATTGCCTCGGTTCCAGCCCCCGGCATAGAGATTGTCATCGTGAATGTAGAGATTTAAACCATTCGTTCCGCCACCTTCTTCATAAATCACCTGTTTGCGCCCAGTAACAGTCGTATCGTCTGCCTTGAACCAGATGCTTACAGTCCGCTGCCCATGGATACTTAAATTAATATCGCTACTGTCCGCAACGGCAACATAGTCATTAACACCATCAAGATGTAGCGCTCCTCCAATCTGGCCTTGTTCCCACTGCGTATTATCTGTAGCCGTGTTAACTAAATTGGCCTGCTGCCTGCCAATAGCATCGCTCACACCTAAACCACTGGTTTCATCAAAATTCCAATGAGCAACAAGACCTTCGGCTGTTGGGTCAGCTTCTGTTGGAGTGGAAATTGACTGAGTTTCTAAAACGGGTGCATCGACCTTGATAAACTCCACGTAGTCAATGCTCGCACGCTCCTCAGTTACTCCAGCACCATCACCTGGGATACTAGATAGCTCGAACACATCCCCAGAACTGAGGGTAATACCCCTGGCAACTGTACGAGTGGTAAAATTATCTGCTGTGACATGTTTTGTATCTAGGTTTTGGTCCAGTAACCAAGTGTCTAATTCAACCCCATCTAACAATGCTGAAATTTGACCAGCAGAATTATCATTTTCATCGTGGTATCCAACCACAATATCGTAAAAGCCAGTTTGTCCTGAAAAGGTCGTAAGGGCTTTTCCCTGTATGTTCTTATGTGAAAGTGAAATAACTTGTCCACCAGAGGCAAAACTAAAGCTTTGTGGAGAGTATTCCCCTAACAGTTGCATGGACTCTGCTTCAACCCGCAGCCGATTACCCTCGATTGTTGTTGTTGTTGTTGCATTGGTTTCGGGTGTAGTTGACTCTAATTGAGTCACAATCAGATTTTCTAAGGGGACAAACTCCAGATAGTCTAAGTTGGCATACTCTGTACCATCGGCTGTACCGGTAACGGTTAAGACATCGCCTGGAGTCAGAGCCAAATTTTGAGCAACAGTCTGAGTGTAGTAGGTGTTATTATCCTGATCCAGTGTGAACTGATTCAGCGCAACACCATTCAAGCTAAAGTCAAGGGTGGACTGGCCACTGACACTGTCATGATAACGAGCCATGATCATGTAGTTGCCAGCAGGACCTGTAAAGGTAGTTGTACTTGCTCCTGTAGACAAAAATTGAACCGTGTCATCGGAATCATAACTCCATCCTGTCCAAATTTGGTAGTCGCCTGAGAGGGTCATGTCTTCAGCTTCTACTCGAATTGGGCTAAGCGCAGCGGTGCTAGAATCCGTGGACTGATTTGAGCCAGCATCAGGGGCACTGGACTGTTGTTTAAGTAATGCTTTTAGTTGTTGTAGGGTTTCTTCGCCTAAGTAGCTATCTCCATAGAGCAGGTCGTTGCCTCCGCCTCCGTTAACTTGGTCACGGCCCTCACCGCCAATGACAATATCATTGCCATCCTCACCTTCTAAGCGGTCATCACCTGCATCGCCAGAGAGAATATCTCGACCCCAGCCCCCTTTTAAGTCATCCTTGCCATCCCCGCCACGGACAATATCGTCCCCACTGCCACCGCTGGCAATGTCATCACCAGCTTCACCTTGTAGGTCATCATCACCAGCTTCACCTAGCAACAGGTCATCGTCATCACCACCATAAATCAGGTCATTGCCGTCTTGACCATAGATAATGTCACGGCCCGCCTCACCCCAAAGCACGTCATGACCTTCCTTACCATCAATCAGGTCATCGCCATCCCCGGCCTTAATTCGGTCTTGCTTTTTATCCCCGGCAATGATGTCGTCATTTTCACCACCATAGAAAATCTGGGTTTCCTGACCACCAACCCCACCATCAGCCACCTGAGAGGTACTGTCAGTGGCATTCCCCTCGGCCTTATCGAGGGTAGAGAAAAACGTATCTAGCTGCTGCCACCATTGACTGTAGCCTAGCTCCAAGAGCTGCCACCACTGGCTGTATCCCAGCTCCAGCATGTCCGCCTCAAACTCCTGCCACCACTGGCTGTAGCCCAACTCTAAAATAATCGCCTCAAAGGACTGCCACCATTGGCTATACCCCAGCTCTAGAACGCCCTCTTCATGCTGTTGCCACCACTGGCTATAGCCCAACTCAAAGACAGACCACCACTGGCTGTAGCCCAGCTCTAGAATGTGTTTTTCAAAAATAGACCACCATTGGCTGTAACCTAAGCTGTACATATCGCCATGTTCGCCACCGCCCCGGCTATCATTGAGCGCGGTTTCTCCCAGGCCCAGGCTGGCTTCTACTTTGTTCTCAGCCAGCAGCAAGAGGGCATCCAAATCCAATCCCGTGTTTAAGGCCTCGTAGTTAATGTCCCAACCGAGCACATCCATCGCTTGCAGGTCTAAGTGCCCTAAGCTCAGCCGCTCTTTGTATGCCAGGGTCGGGTCCATAATCCCCATGGCAACTTTCAGCCGTTTCCAATGGCTCGCCTGAAACTCTACCCCGTTGGCAAAGTCTCCTAAATTCGTTTCACCACCATCAATAGAAAAATAGCTATTTTGCCCCAGGCTCAGGTCACTAACCGCCCCATCTGGATTATCGATGTCGGCGCTTTCAACACTAGTCCGAAAGAGATCTAATGCGGTAAAGTTAGCGGCTTGGGTTTCACCAGAATAGAGGGTGGTGAGGTCTAGGGTACCGTCAAGACTGCTCACGAAGCCGAGCTGATGGCCAATCTCATGGAGTGCCATGCTCATAAAGTCGAGGGTACCATCCGGGGCATCGCCACTGCGGGTATAGTCGTAGTTCCAGTCAAAGCTATTGCTGACGAGGATGTAGCCATCCAGGGCATTGGCGTCGACCAGATTACGGTCCCAGGTGCCGCCATTTTCAAGTGAGATCGCCTCATCCATCCCTAGCGCTTTGGCCTGGGCGGAAGTCAGTAGAATATCGGTGTTGCCATCGACGATTTCACCATTGACCAAAAAGTCTGTCGTGTTCCCTTCTTGCAGACTATCTAGGGCCTGGTCATCACTGTCGCTGGTTGCGTCTGCGGCAAGATATTCCTGATAGACACCATAATTTTGTTCTTGAAAGAAGGGAATTGCCCCACCGACGGCGCTGCCATTTTCACCGAGGCTATCACTGGAGGCGATATGCAGGTTAACGGTGATATCGTCAGTGAGGTAAGTGGCCCAAATCATGGCGGCCAGCTCAAACCCTACGCGCTGCTCTAAAGAAATGTTGGGGTCGTAGGTAAAGTTGAACTGAACCATAATTTCAAGCGACTGCTGCATTTTTACACTTAGTACTTTTTATACTTTGTCTACTTAAGTGTTTTCGTCTGTGTAATCACGCGGATTGGTTTAAAGATTCGGTGAATAGACTGATTGAGTTGGATGCAGCCGTAAGTGCTTGTCTAATCAAGCATCCTCTCGCAAGTCAGATTAATGCTTATGTCGCACATCATCCGCTAACCTGAACTTGCATAAACTCCCTATGAATAGTTGGAAAGTACGATGTCAGAAACGCTTGAGCGACTCTCAGCTTTTACCACAGACCCTATGGGTGGAAATCCTGCGGGTGTTTGGATTGGAGATAAACTACCCTCTCCCGAAGAGATGCAGAAAATCGCTGCTGAGGTGGGCTTTTCAGAAACGGCATTTGTTGCGCCTAGCACAGGCAGCGATCGCACCATTCGCTACTACAGCCCCGAAACAGAAGTCTCTTTTTGTGGACATGCCACGATTGCAACCGGTGTTGCCCTAGGAGAGAAAGGCGGAGACGGTACCTACCAGCTATCGACCACAGTAGGCATATTGCCAGTGTCAGTCGGCACCCGTGAAGGGAATCGTGAGGCATCGCTAACATCAGTAGACCCAAGCTACTCAGCGGCTCCTGAATCACTGGTGACTGAAGCCCTTGCTGCCTTAGGCTGGCAACGTGATGAGTTAGATGATGCCATCCCGCCAGCCAAGGCCTATGCAGGTGCATGGCACTTAGTGCTAGCCACTGCAGATAAAAGCCGTCTCGATGATTTGAACTATGATTTTGAAGCGCTTAAAGCGTTGATGATAAAAGAGAATATTACGACGCTGCAATTAGTGTGGCGCGAGCGTACAGATATGTTCCATGCACGCAATCCTTTTCCGGTGGGTGGAGTTGTAGAAGATCCAGCAACGGGGGCTGCTGCCGCTGCCTTAGGCGGATATCTACGAGAGGCAAAGCTCATCACCATACCTACGACCTTTCTGATTCGACAGGGTGAAGTCATGGGTCGCCCTAGCAAAATCAGGGTCGAGGTTCCAGTAACAGGCGGCATCGTCGTCACAGGGAATGCGGTTCGGATTAGCGGTTAGTGCTTGATGCCGCGTTCTGAGACAGCAGGTCATTAATATCTGTTGCCCTGGACATGGCAAAAGCGGCCTCGAGCCACCACCGTATTAAGTTGGCAGACCCAGCGATCGCCCATGATTACGTCGAGGGCCGTCTATCGGTCGTGCAGCAGTCGCTTTTAGGTGAGCGACGACAGGATGATTCGCCTCGCTAGGGGCGTAGAGCCATACACAATCCGGCTGGAGCAAATGTTGTTGAGGGCCATAGGTCATATGTCATGTGTCTATGTGATTACGCTTCGGCTGGCACTTGGCTCAACCGCAGCAGAGTATCAACCCCCACATTAAGCGCTGATTTAGCACTCTCATACTCTCGATGCAGCATTTCTAACGTATTTTCAGCATTGTCTATTTGCTGCTGCCGTCCCATCGTTTCAAGCTCCTGACATAACCTTGCCAAACCTTCTGCCCCTAAGGCCCGACTACTTGATTTTAAAGTATGGGCATATAGCTGTAGCTCATTGGCATTACCTTGGACAACAGCCTCATCCATCTGCTGAATCAAACCAGGAGACTCTTGAAAATAAGTCTGAATTAAGATCTCTAGTAGGTCGCCTGCTTCATCGCCCATAATCGAAACCGAGTCGTATAACTGCTGATAATCCATAAGCGCAGAGCTATTACTGGCCTCATCAGCAACCGCATCAGAAATCGCGTCGGCAGATTTGTCGGCAGACTTGTGGGTTGCCTTTTCAGTTTCCTTTTCGGTCTTCTCTTCGGTTTTCTCTGCGGCTGTCTCCTTGACTATCTCTGTAGCTATCTCTTCGGTTTTCTCTACGGCTGTCTCCTTGACTATCTCTGTGGCTATCTCTTCAATCTTCTCTTCGATTGCCAGATGAGGCATTGACTCTACATCTGCGACAGCCTCTACAACAATGTTCTCACGAATAGGTACGCGTTTGAGCGCCGCCACCAATTCCGGGACACGGATTGGTTTGCTGATATAGTCATTCATCCCAGCTTTTAAGCAGGTTTCTCTATCCCCCTGCATGGCATTGGCGGTCACCGCAATAATCCAGGGCTTAGTCTCAGGGGGCCATTGCTGACAAATTTTTTGAGTTGCTTCCAGGCCATCCATCTCCGGCATTTGCAAGTCCATCAGGATAACATCGTAGGATTGCCGTTCTAGGGCAAGAATCGCCTCTATGCCATTACCGGCGACATCGATGCGGTAGCCCATACGCTTGAGTAACTGAGTCGCTAATTGTTGATTAACACTGTTATCCTCTGCCAATAAAATTTGCAAGGGTAAGTTTTCAGCTAACTTGTGATCAATACTGTTCTCTACTGGCTTAGTCTTGACCAATTGAGTCGGTCGACCCATAACAATATTGGTTAGCTTCTCTAACAATAGAGCTTGTTTGATCGGTTTATTTAAGAAGGCGGCAAAATGGGCTTCGATCTCTGATTTAGACAGTTGATGCTGACCAATTGACGTCAGCATCACCAAAGGTAATGCTTTATGCTCCGGCAAGCTGTGAATTTTCTGCGCTAGCGTCATACCATCCATATGAGGCATTTGCATATCGAGGATAGCCAAATCAAAAGACTCACCCCGTTCAAAACACTCCAGCGCTTCTTGCCCTGAACACGTAATCCGAGCCCAACCACCCCAGGTTTGAATTTGTTTTTCTAAAATTTGGCGATTGGTTGTATTATCATCAACAATTAGTAACCGTTTGCCTGCCAACGGCGTGATCGCCTGAGGGGCATTATGGTTCTCGTCCGGCAACGGTAACCGAGTCTTAATCGTGAATGAAAAGACCGTGCCCTGACCGACTTCACTTTCAACCCAAATTTTGCCCCCCATGATTTGGGCCAATTGCTTACAAATAACTAAACCCAGTCCAGTCCCCCCATATTTGCGTGTAGTGGAAGAATCGACTTGGCTAAAGGCTTGGAATAACCGACCCATTCGTTCACGCGGAATACCAATTCCGGTGTCTCGCACTGAAAAACACAATTCCTGAACGGGTTCACCTAAGGTTTGCTGATTGACGATATCAGCATGCGAGGGACTGGTTACCGTTACGACAATTTCTCCCTCGTGGGTAAATTTAACGGCATTGCTAAGCAAGTTCACGATGATCTGACGCAGACGGGTCACATCACCAATCAGCGTATTAGGAATGGTGGGATCCACCTGATACGCCAGTTCTAACTGCTTTTCAGCAGCCTTAGTCGAAATTAGGTCAAAGGCTTCTTCAATGGAAGTTCTTAACTCAAAGGGATGTTCTTCTAGTTCTAACTGACCCGATTCTATTTTAGAGAAATCAAGAATGTCGTTAATTAAAGTGAGTAGGGCATCGCCACTGTTTCGAACCGTGGTGACAAAATTACGTTGCTCTGAGTTTAGTGGGGTATCAAGCAAGAGCCCTGTCATCCCAATCACCGCATTCATGGGCGTACGAATTTCGTGGCTCATAGTCGCCAAGAAATCACTCTTCGCCTTGGTCGCAGCCAGTGCATTATCTCGTGCTTTTGCCAAGACAACAGCTGCATTCTGCCGCTCAATTTCTCGCCCCACCCATTGAGCCATCAGTCTCAGAAGCTCCTTTTCAAGTTCGCTAAAATGGCTCTCTCGGATGGTTTGGCTTGAAAAATTCAACGTCCCATAAACAACCCCATCAACCCAAACAGGCGTGCCAAAATAAGTTTCCAAGTGTAGAGTTTGGTAGCAAGGATGATTAGCCCAAGCTGTCTCACCCGCGTTCAAAATGCAAAGGGTTCTTTTATGGGTGACAGTATCGGAACAGTAGGTATTGTCAAGTGCTAGTGTGATGTCTTGAACATAGGAAGACCCTGAAAAATTGGCAAGATAAACATTGTATTGATTGTCTTGTATTTTTGAAAGTACACCAATAGGTAGCTCAAATTGATCGCAGCCAAATTTGAGTAGGTCTTGAATCGCATGGGTGAAATCAATTTTAGGAGCAGCCGTCACTTCGTAGAGGGCACGAATGGCCGTCTCACTTTTGATTAAAAGTTTTTCAATGCGATGACGTTCTGCAAGCTCAGCCTGCAACTTCGTATTAACGGTACTGAGTTCAGCAGTCCGTTCGTCAACCAAAGATTCTAGTTGAACACGATATTGCTCAAGCTCAGCCTCTGATTTCTTTTTTTCGGTAACATCTCGAATTGCCAGGACGGCGCTGCTGGAGTCGTGGGCGCCGAATTGAACGGGGGCCCAGGAAATCTCAAGAATATATTTGATTTCGTCCTGATAAAAATCGTAGCAGTTGCTGCCCTGCCGTTGTTCGACCAAGGCTAAATGACTAGGGTGCTCCTCTAGCGATAACAGTTGATCGTCTTGATGGAGGGGTAAGATAGCGATTAAGTCTTTGCTTAGCAACAAAAGTTGTCTTTTCTGAGTGAGGTCTTCAAAAAGAGCATTACACCATTGAATCCGCCCCTGTTCATCAGTCCAGACGATAGCATCTGTAACGGCATCTAAGGCGACCTCCATTTTGCCAAGCGTTGTTCGCAGTTGATCAACTAATAAATTAGGTTCGGCCACCATATGACTAAGTTGCGGGTGAGGGGTGGAGATGAATGCATTTAAAACAGAGCAGAGAGTAATTTAGAGGGGCCTTAGCATGGCACCAAATATCCATTCTTCTTCTATTTTTTCGGCAATAATATAGTGCTCTGTCACTATCTCCTGTTGACTTTTGGTAATGGTGAGTAATTCCACAGGGTGATTGAGCACGGTGGCCTTTTCGGATGATTGGAACCGTGAAAAGGCTAGATTATGAGAATCTCTGAAGCTACTTGGCAAAATAATGGTGATCAATTCACCTACAACATCTTGCGCGGTCCATTCTAAAACCTCCTCAAAGCGTTGATTAATATGGGTAATCAAGCCTTGATTATTCGCAATGACAATAGGGTAGCTATCAATTGCTTTGAGTTCTGCAATATTCGTAGGTCTGACAATGTTAATGGTAGTCATAGGTGATAAGGCTTTCTACTGTGATAGTCAGGGAAAATCAAGGGTGGATATCAATTAGGTGATTACTCTGGCTGATTACTCTGGCTGATTACTCTGGCGCGGCAATTACGATTAGGCTATACCGCTCTAGAGAAGGGCTAATCCGTCAAATCATGCAATTTTGGTAAATCGGGTGGATGAGAGATCAACATTCTTGAATAAAGTCTTCTCAAGCTTTGCATCCATAAGATTGGCATGATCTAGGTTGGCACCGGTCAGGTTCGCGCCCCGTAGATCGGCATGGCTCAGATTGGCCCCCGTCAGATCGGTCCCTCGCAAATCACACTGCCGAAGGCAGGCATAACTCAGATCGGCATCAATGAGTGTGGCGGCTGTCATATCTGCCCGACTAAAATTGGCCTGGCACAATTTTGCCTGGGTCAAGCAAATGCCTTCCACAATAGCAATAGATAAATCGGCACCTCTCAAGTCAATATGGCTTAAATCAGACCAGCTTAAAATAGAATCACTCAGATTAATGTTGCGAAAATCTCGCTCTCCTGAGGAATAACGACTCAGTAAGTCTTGGGGGTCAAAAGGGGTATTCTCCATGGAAGTTAAAAAAATAGAGGTGAGTCGGTTCAGAAAATGCTGATGGTAAACGTCTTTTTTGTTATTTAGCTATTACCGATTGATTTGAATTCGTTTTGCTCTGGTTGCAAACAGCGTCGAACTTGGTGGGTTAATTGAGGGATGCCTTGGTCAGGGAGAATTTGAACAAACCGGGGGACTATGTTGCGAAAAACAGTATGGTAGGACATTAGCTCTCCGGGCATCTGGCACTTTAGAGTGGCCAGTTGGGTTAAGTCTTGGGGCAAGGGTTCGCAGCTCTTGACCTCAAAGGACAGTGGAATCCCCGTTGCAATCCTTTTTAGGCTAGGGAATGGGGAAATCTCTGAAAATAAGCTTTTGAGCGTTAGGCCTGATAGATTAAATGCGGGTTGGGACTCCCAGAAAAGAATGCCGCTGGTACTGTAGTAGCGACTAGGGATAGGGACCTGAATGGAAAATAGTGTACGCGGAATTAAAGTAACGCCTGATGCGATCGCAATTTGAAACTTGCCAAAGTCTGCAATGACAAATTCGTTATAACAGCGTTGTTCCGATGAAATCCTGTTGTTATCACTTGTCATTGATGAGTCCTATTTGCCTATAGCTTAAAAAATGATGTAACTAAGTAACCGTGCATAATTAAATTGAACATGCGGCAGGGTGAGGAGAAAAACTCAAATTTCTACCCTGTGGGCGTTGGCGCTGGCAGCCCCAAACTTAGGAACTTAAGAGGTTTTTGCCTCTTATTTACAAGCTCGCGTCTCATCTATAATTCATCGATTTACAAATGCATCGACTTTACAAATGCATCGACTTATAAATGAATAAGGTTGACTCACCCGCCCTACTTAAACTACTTATCTTACTTACTGAGTTAGTCTGCCCAAACTTCTTGGGAGTAGTTCACAACCGAATCCATTACGTATTGTCAACTTCTAGCACTTTGGCAATACGTGATTACGCTGAAACATCCAACGGTTAAGCGACTTTCGTCAAAGTGGGAAAGACTCACTCTAGCTATTTTTCATCCCATTTCTTACTTTTCAGGAAGACCCTAATTTGGTCTGAGCCAAACCAGACACTTCAATATTTTCGAGTTAAAGATATTGAGCTAGAAGTTTTGAGTCACAAATTTTGAGGGCTGGGATCTTTCTGCTTGCCCGACGGATGAAGCAATGTGTAAAAGCAGGGGATGATTAAAAGCGTCAGCAGTGTGGCCAACTAGAGTCCTGAGAACACAACTACACCCAACGGCTGCAAAAACTCTGAGCCTTCGCCAATGCCGAGTGCAAGGGGAAACATCCCCAGTGCGGTGGTAATGGTGGTCATAAGGATAGGGCGTAAACGTTGGGGAGCGGCTTTGTGAATGGCACTGAGGCGATCGCACCCCTCTTGTTCATAAATTTGGTTGGCCAGCTCTACCAAAATAATGGCATTGTTAACCACAATCCCAACCAACAACACGGCACCTACAATAACGGTTGCGCCAATGGCCGTTTGGGTAATGAACAACCCCAGGATGCCACCTGCGAGTGCCAGCGGCACCGTCAACATAATTACCAACGGATCGATCAAAGAGTTGTACTGTACGGCCATGACAGTGAAGACCAAAAAGGCAGCGAGTCCGCCTAAAATGCCGAGATTGCCAGTGATATCAGCATTGCTTTGGGCGCTGTAGCTGGGTAGTCGGGTCACCCCAGCAGGTAGAGAAAGCGTTTCTAAAATCTGTTCTACTTCGTCTAGGGCATTGCCTAAGCTAGCACCGTCTGTAAGATCGCCTTCAATCATAAAAACTTGACGCTGACCAATCCGCTGAATTTCGCCGGGGGCCTGCCCCTCTTCAATTCGGGCCACGTCACCGAGCCTTATCGGTCGCCCGTTGATATTGTTGCTCAGCAGTGGCATCTGGGCCAGCTCAGCTGGATTTTGGATAAGGGTATCTGGGGTTTGAACGCGCACATCGACGAGACGATTACCCCGCTGAACGCTCGTCGGCACCGACCCCGACAGCACCGTCTGCACCGTATTACCGATGGACTCAGCCGACAAGCCAAGGTCAGCGGCACGCTCCCAGTCAGGACGAATTTGGATTTCTGGCTGGGTCGGGTCGGCGTCGGGCCGGTAGCTGGCCAGTGTCGCCTGCCCGTCAAGGGCTGCTAGCACCTGTGCGCCAGCGGCCTCAAGGGTGGCTGCATCGCTGCCCTGCAAAATCACATCAATATCACCTCGGATAGGAGAGTTGTTCAAAATCAGGCCACGCACTCTGCCAGGGGAGACCCGCAGCCGAGTTTTGACAAGGTTAAATTGATTGAATGCGCCGGTCATGCGATCGCTAAACGCTTCAACATCCGTACCCGGTACGAGCGTTAGGGTACTGGAGGCCCGCAGCGCATTTTCAATGGTGCTGCCGCCAAAGAGAAACCCGCCCGAGGTGCTAAAGGCATACTCTACTTCCGGCTGGACTAAGAGCAGCTCATCAACAGCGCCCATGACCTGACTGTTTTCAGCAACCGTCGTGCCTGGTGGAAACTGCACACGCACACTCGCCTGCCCCGTAGCAATACTGGGCAAAATCTCTTGGGGGATTTTACCCACCATGAAAACGCTACTGCCACCGAATAAGAGAAAGGCGATCGCAATCACTAAAATCCGTCGCCTCAGCGCCCAGCCCAACACTTTGGCATACTGCGTCGTGAGCCCCTGCAATCGCGTGTCAAACCCACGAATGAGCCAAAACTTTCCAATCCCGCTCGATGTGCGCATAGCCATGAGTCGAGACGTGAGAGTTGGTACCACCGTCAGGGCCACCATTAGTGAAGCGGCGACAGCAAAGCTCACTGTAAGCACTAACTCATTAAACAAGAGTGAGATAAAGCCACCAATGAGTAAAAAAGGAAGGACAGCCACTAAATTAGTTGTTGTTGAGGCAAATAAAGCAGACTCTAGCTCTCGACTACTCACTTCAGCTTGGCGAACGACCGATTTGTTGCTGTTTTTCACCCCTTGCACGATGTTCTCTAGCATGACGATGGCATTATCCACCACAATGCCAACCCCCAGCGCCAGCCCACCCAAGCTAAAGACGTTAAGAGAAAGGCCAAATAGGCCCATGATCAAAAGCGCCACCAGTGTTGCCAAGGGAATGGCCAGCACAATGATGAACGTTTGCCTAAGAGAACCCAGAAATAACAGAACGGCGAGACCTGCCAAACCTGCTCCAATGATGCCCGAAACGGCGACATTGCGAATGGAGTTTTGAATAAAAATAGATTCGTCTAACGCGACATTAAGCACAAGATCTTCTGGGATGAGTCCTGATGCTCTTAACTCGGCGAGTCGTTGTTTGACGCCATCTACAACGTCAATGGTGTTTGCCGTGGGCTGTTTTTGAACGCTCAATTTTACCGCAGACTGGCCGTTGAGATTCACAAAAACGCGCTGTTCTTCAGTGCCATCAATCACCTCGGCAAAGTCGCGCAGGTAGACTTGTTGAGAAGAGACTGGCTGAGAAGAGTTCGGCTGAGAAGAGGAAACCGAGTTTGTATCACCGACCTCAAAGATTAAATTCCGAATTTCATCCGCATCCTGGTATCGTCCGGCCACGCGGGTTAGGGGCTCGCTATCGGTGCCTTGAATGCGCCCGCCAGAGGTATCGAGATTTCGTTCTGACAGGGCGTCTAAAACTTCTGTGATGCCTAAGCCCAAGGCCTGGAGCCTGGCCGGATTTAGGTTAATGCGGATCTCTTCTTGAACGCCACCCGACACATCGACGCTAGCAACCCCAGAGACTGTGGTGAGTTCGCGGGCCAGTTCCTGGTCGGCAAATACTCTCAACGCAACCCCCTGCAAAGAAATCGAAGTGAGTGCCATTTCATAAACGGGAAGCTGAGACGGGTCGAACTTGAACAACCGAGGTTGAGAAATCGTATCAGGCAGGTCATTTCTAGAACGATTGAGCGTGGCTGTTGCATCATTGAGCGCCTGGTCAATATTCCCTCCCGGCTGAAAATAGAGGTCCACACTAATCCGGCCTTCTCGAGTTTGAGAGACTACCTGAACAACACCTTCTGTTGCCGAGAGGGCTTCTTCTAACGGGCGCGTTACTTCATCGACTGCAACCTCTGGGAATATCCCTGGGGCATCGGCCCTGACGCCAATGCGAGGATAGGTTATAGAAGGCAACAAATCGACCGGAAGTTGTTGGATAAAAAATAGGCCCAGCACAATTACTGCAACGGTGAGCACCAGCGTTGCAATGTGCCGCCGAATGGCAATAGTACTCAGACTAATCGCGCTCAGGCTCTTCTTGTCGGCCAGTGCATGGGTATTGGCTGGGTTCGGATTAACGTCTAAATCAGAGGGTAACTCGGGTGGTGCATTGGGCTGTAACATGTATTCCGTATCCCGTTTTAAGTCTCTTCGCTTTAGAGCTTTTCGTTTTGGATCTCTCAGTTTTAGATCTCTTACTCAGCCTCTTGTTCAGATAAAATGCTCAGCCGTACCGCTTGCCCTGAGGTGAGTGGGCGATCGCTCTGCACCACAAAAGCATCACCCGGCGCTAATCCTGAGAGAATCTCTACCCGGTCCTGATTGAGATCGCCAGTTCTTACAGACCGAGCGATCGCCTTCGCTTGCTCGCCTTCCCCTTCAATCACAAACACCGTACCCCCTTCATCACCCACTTTCAGGGCACTCTCAGGCACCACCACTCGCTCTTGTTGCCCCGAAGAAAACTGCACTCGACTCAGCAATCCACTTCCAATTCGTCCGCCTACATTAGGAATGCTTACCTGCACTGGCACGAGTCGTGAGGTACTATCGGCAACCGGGGCAATCCGTTCAATTTGGCCTGGAATGGAGCCTTCGCCGGGAAAGGCATCGAGCTGTACCCTGGCAGGCTGACCCACGCTGAGTTGTTCAATATTTAGCTCAGAGACTTGCACGGTGACTTTTAAGTCACTGAGGTCTCCGAGTTCTAACACCGTGGCCCCCGATTCCACATAGCCTCCCACCTCGACCTGCCGAGCGAGGACAACTCCGGTGAGAGGCGATCGCAAGTCCGCATAGGAAAGCTGTTGTTGATTTTGGGCTAGGACGGCCTGCTGCGCACTAATGCGATCGCCCGCTGCGGCAACGGCCTGCTGCTGCGCAGTTACCTGGGCCTGGGCCGACAGCACCGCCTGCTCCGCATTCACCGCCGCTAGCTCTGCGGCTTCAGCTTCCTGCTGAGAAATACCACCCTGAGCAGCCAACTGCCGTAACCGGTCCGCATCGACTCGGGCCTGATCGAAGGTGGCCTGGGCTTGCACGACTTCTGCCTGGGCCTCACGAATAGAGACTTCCTCCTGGGCCGTTTCTGCTCGCAGGGCCGAAAGCTCGGCCTGGGCCTCGTTAAAATTGGCCGTTTGCAGGTCGCCATCAAGCTTGGCAATGACCTCACCAAGGGCGATCGCATCCCCCACATCTACCGATAGTTCAGTCACTTTGCCAGATACCTGCGCCCGTAGGGCCACCTGTTTCTTAGGGCGAGTCGTACCCGTGTAGGTCAACGGCCCATCGACAGTGCCTGTTTTTGCGATCGCCGTTTGTACTGCGACGGGTCCATCCGCTCGTTCGGGACGGCCACCGCCGCTCTGGCCAGTGGGTTGGGCCTCACTAGGCGGTGAAAAACTGCATCCTGAAGCTACAGCGAGTAAGAGCAGGAGAAACCAGGCTTGAATAGCACCTTGCTTAAACTGCTGACAGAGGCACACTCGATGGGTCAAGGGACGGGTACCTGTGTGGAAATTGCCTTAAAAAGTAACGGCCTAAAAATAGTTGCCGACAGAGAGTTTTGTACAGAGAGTTTTGCACAGGTAGTTTATTAAATGAGGTTTTAGATGTGCTTTTAGCGTAATACACCAGCGCCTGGTTTTAATCCCTCAAAAGTCACCGTCTACCCATGACGATTTTCACAGGTTCCAACCCCCACCTTACCGCGACCAAACCAGAACAGATGAAAAAACGCCTGACTAACGACCTTTTTCCTCTAACGACCTTTTTCCTAACGACAGCCTTCCTCCGCTAAAGCAAAAGCACCCGCTAGCCCCGCATTCCCCCCTAGCCCCGGCTGCACAATGTAACTGTCAATATCGCGGGTAATCGCAGGCACATCCATATAGGAACTCAGCTGCGCTCGCACCTGGTTACGGATCATGGGAAAGAGCTGGGTTTGTTCCATCACGCCACCACCGAGGATAATTCGCTGGGGTGAGAGGATCAGAATATAGTTGGCTAGTCCCATGGCAAGATACTTGGCCTCCAACGCCCAAGCCGGATGTTCCGGTGGTAAAGACGCGGCCTTTTGGCCCCACCGTTGTTCCATCGCAAAGCCAGAGGCCAGGCCCTCCAGACAGTCTTGATGAAACGGACAGGAGCCTGCAAACGGATCGGCGGTGGTATCGTGTGGAATCAAAATGTGTCCCATTTCAGGGTGCAACAATCCATGAATGGGTTTACCGCCCACCATTCCTCCGCCGCCAATGCCCGTACCCACTGTTAAATAGATAAAATTCTCTAAGCCTTGGGCATTTCCCCAGCGATACTCGCCCATTGCCGCGGCATTTACATCCGTATCGAAGCCCACCTTCACGCCCAGTTCGCGCTTGATGGCCCCGACAAAATCAATCTGCTGCCAGCCGGGTTTGGGCGTATTTAAAAACCAGCCAAAGGTGGAAGAGCCTAGATTGACATCTACCGGGCCAAATGAGCCGATGCCGATAGCTTCTATGGGACCAATCGAGGCCTGTTGTTCTCGGAAAAAATCAACAACTCGCTGAAGGGTCTCCTTCGGGGTAGTGGTGGGAATTCGGGTTTGGGCCTGCAGGTTTTCAGGGTCGGTGCCTACCGCACAAATAAATTTTGTACCACCGGCTTCTATTCCACCTAAAAGTGACATGCTATATTCCTCTTGCTGGCGATAGGGCGAGTTGCAAGCCCCCGTTTCAAGGACTCCTTACAGAGTCTACGGCTTTCGTTTCTCAATGCAAAACTTCTGGAAGCTGCTTAAGAATCCATGAAACGATCTCGTTTATCTCTATGCTTTTGCAACTGAGGTTGTCACTTAACCAAACTCTCAGAACTGACCGAACAAAATCATCGTTACTTCGTTCGGTGGCTTACGGCAAGATTTATTCCCTGAAGCGATTAGCGATCGTATCCGATAGGACTGACGAGAGGACGACATAGCCTGCATCCGTGGTTATCACAGACCGGGTTCGTCTGCCATAGGTCGCATCGACCAGCTGAGAGCGATCGCGTGCATCCGCAATCACCCGCTTAATTGATATAGAGTCAGGACTAACAATGGAAACAACCCGATTGGCTGCCACCATATTTCCATATCCAATATTAACGAACATTATCTCTCTTATTTGGCTTCAAAATTGGGAAGGGTCTTCTTTGCACCCATCGAAATGTTCCCTAGTAAAACGATCCTAAATTAAACATTGGCCACCCAAAAGAGACAGGACACCCGCAAAAGACAAAAAAGTGTGTCTTCTCTTCCCAACATCTACCCAAATCCACCTTTTAACAGGCAATGCAAGACCATAGTCGAGCTTAAAGAGGCATCAACCTGCTGTCATGTGCCAAAAGGCCAAAGTAATAATAAGCCATTGGGCACATGACAAAAGTTGGTATGTTACCGAGCAATGGTTAAAATGGCAATGGTTTGTTTTTAATACCTGCCTGTGCGCTTTAAACCACAAACCGCTGCTCAACGAAAAGATGTCAGGCAGCGGTTTGAAAAATCTGTCCTATAAGGCTAGCCACTAAGGCCAGAGACTTATAAGAGCCTTACCTCATCAAGACTAGGGAAAAAGGCACCCTAGAGAATGCCAATGCTAGCAAGGCCCAAAATAGCACCAATGCCGATAATGTGACCCAGGCTTGTGGTTGCCAATACAGCAGGCAACCCCATACCACCAAAAAACTGAGGAGATGGTAGCGCAGGGCCAGCGGTCTGACTTCTCATGGTGGCTTTACCGAAGGCGATCGCAATAATGTTGCACACGATCATTACGATAGCGACCTGAGGGCCCCACTCTATAGTTCTGGGGATAGTAGTGGTTGCCAAAAGTGTGAGATGAATCATAGTCTTTAATGTCCTCTTTGAATGTTGTAAACGAGTGGGTGCTGCCGTAGTGAGAAAGCCTATGAAATAGATTCATTGAACAGGCCCATTGAACAAATCCATAAAACAAGTTCGTTGAAACAGCCCATTAAGATTAGGTCTATTGAACAGGCCCATTACAACAGCTCATTGAATAACCTTTACAGACCTAAAATCACACTGATCAGCACTCGGGCTACTTCAACTGTACCGGCCACAGCTAATACTACGCCTAATTGACGAAGCAACCTGGGTGGCTTGGAGCCCTCCCAACGCAAAAGAGAAATATCGGGACCCAGACCAATGAAGCCAACACTGCCGTCACCTTTGTAACGCTTAGCACTCGCTTCCTTAGGCAATGCTGGGAGGCATTGTCTACTGGAGAACAAACTTTCAGAACGGCGGGCAGGCACTTTATCGTCACCGTAGGCTTCGATATATTCATCACAGCTTGTGATCGCCTCTGCAAAGCCGTCGAGGCCTTCAGTTGCGAGTAAAGAAGACCAGGCACGCTGTTCGTCGCCTGTTGCATCTCTACCCAAGACCCGCTCAAAGGAAAGGGCCACAAATCGATAGTTGCTATTCACCATCAAAATGTAATCGCGATACATTTCTGACTGGAGCAAGTTACGGACCAACTCGCGGGTTGTCAACTCCCCGTTGAGATAGGCTGAATCAGTCTTAGCACTGTGAAAAAAATCGAGGTCTCGATTCTCCTTAAAAAGTTGACGGTAAACAGCTTGTAGGCGTTCCTTAGGGGTCGATGTCTTAAGAAGCTCATCATTGGCCTCTAGGGGGGGCCTAATAATACTGCCTCTGGCTACTAAAGTTTGCATTCACACTCCTTATTCGTTGACTAGGGAAATAACTATTTTTTTACTACAGGCACAGCCTAATTTTATTAGGCACTTATACTCACCCAAAATACCTAGAAACATTTCTCAATCAACGGCAATAATTTGTGATTTCTTTTTCATAAAGAAAAAGCTAT
>JBCDAG010000071.1:0-22458 GCA_039186165.1 Cyanobacteria bacterium P01_F01_bin.53 | reverse complement strand
GCTCACAACACTACTGGTTATAACGGGTCAAAAGGTCGGCCATTGGCTCCTTTACAATAATTTACGGACTCACTCTACGTGCCACGTTTATAATGGGTGGCTTCACACAATTCTGTTGTATTCAGCCAGCCATCTTGGGCTAGTGCAGGGCTGTAATTGGCATAGTTTTTAGCAATGCATCGCCCATTATCAGCCGCTCTAATAGCCCGCGTCACATCCTTCGCTTGAAATTCTCGATCTGGATAATGCATTGCCAGATAATCAATAATCGCGCGCTCTGTTGCATTGAGCGCTGCGTAATTCAATTCTTTTTCCATCAAACACGAATAAAATGCTTATTATCTAACTGCAAGATTTTTTAATGCTGCACCCTACCGCGTCAGTCCCTTTGCCTTAATTTGATAGCTTTTAAGCATGCCAGCAAACGCTTCAAACGCTTGTATATCGATCGCCTCAGCTGTCGCCATTGCAATACTGTTGTGCTTCTTGATCACAATTGGCTCAAACCCTTGAATGCTAGCCTTTTTAATGGTAAGTGTCGTGCCAGCACTCTCGATATGGTAGGTACGGCCTGTAAATATCATATCGCCCTGCTCGTTGCGTGTGCCTACTTTTTCCAAAATCTGTTTGGCAATCGCAGCCACCGCTTTGCTCCGTTCTTGATAAGGTTTATATTGCTCAAGAGTCTCCTGCATTTCCCGGGTAATGTCATCTGATAATGCATGAAACACCTGTTGATCCGCCGCTTGGCGTACGGATAATCCTAAAATTTTGATGCTATCTAGTTTCAAATCATCGGCCTGTAAGTCTCTGGCTGCCCGATACCACTGGCGCAGTTTGACTAGCGTTGTACTGGTTGAATCAATAGGCACTGGCGCGGCAGCCAAAATATTGCCGGTTTGAGGGTCAACATTATCCATAGCCTGTTGCACCACAGTAATGGCAGGTACTTGCGGTGGTGTTTCTCTCCAGGCGGGATCGCTGGCCTCTGGTGCGTCTGATGCTGGTGCAGTTGCTGCGCTCTCCAGGTCAAACAACGTACCCTGATCTCCTGTAACAGCTGCCTCTGGCTCTGATATTGATTGTTGTTGTCCACACTGCACCTGGCAAGCTTTAGCAAAGCCCTGGTCATAAATGTTGTTCATAAACAGGTTGGCAAAGCTGCGATCGCAGTTACGTATCTCACCAAAACCGGCATTTGAGGCGGTCTCCAATAACTGTAAGGTATTGTTTGCCTCAACCATGAACACCGCTTCAGTCTCGATATAGAGTTCATTGGCTGCATCTTTTTGGTAATGCAGAACATGCAAGGTGTCGTCATGACGTTCAATCACCAGCGGAATATAGGGCGGGTTATCAATGACAACATAAAAATTATCAGTATCCTGGGAGAGGGCGGCCTTGGCAATCCCGGCTTCTTCAAGAAAGCGGTTGAGCTTGCTCTCTGGCGTCTCAAGCTTTTTGCGTTGGACTGATGGGCGGGGGGCAGGCTTTACCTCAGCGTCAGACTTTACTGGGATTTGAGGCTTTACAGCCTTATCTGTTGTTACTTGTGGTGGCGGTACAACATTTGGCGGTGCTGGCGTAACCACAGGCGCAACAACAGGCGCAGATTTAACCGGGAACGGCTCATCGAGCATTTCCAGTTCGGGAAGTTTCACGCCAAGCAGTTTACGCACGGCTTCCAGATTTTCAAGGGCGCAGAGCGGCCAGTGATTGTCTTCAATAATCGCGGTTAAAACAGCATCCAGCTTATCGGGGGTAAAGGTTGTCTGCATTCGATCAGCAACCGAGACAAAATCACCCTCTAATGCTTTTAACAGCCCCATATTCAAAAAGTATCGCCCGCCAAACTGCTTTGCCCCTGGGGTTTGCAGCACATAGCCTTCTTCAGTAGGTCCAAGATGTAAATGGCCATCACGGGTTGTTAAAGTCCCCCCTGTCAGATTCTGTTCCAGAATCTGACGAGCCATGGCCACAGTTGGGATTTTAACTGGTTCATCGGCCAGAGAACGGGTTAAATCCTCCTCAGCCTTAAGCAGTAGTCCGGTATGGATTTGCCCATGACAATCAGTAAAGTTAATTACCCGGCTTTTGTCATAGCGCTCAAAGGCCCGTAGGATATTGCCAGTCAGAATCTGCCGGGTCTCACGCGCCTTTTGCCGCTTGATATCAAACATGCTCGTCACCCAGGCACTGTCAGATTCAGTCATGAGCGCAAAACTACTCTCTCCGCCGTTAATTTTGCTTAACGGTAGGGTCAGTTCTCGTCTACCGTCAGCCAGCAATAGCTTCATCCGCCACTGGCTGGCCGCCGCTGGGTTTGTGGAATGATCGCCCCGCCGCCAGACACGATTAACAAAACCGTAAAATGTCTCTCCCGTGCCGGGGGCAATCAAACGCACCGGAGTACCAATGGGATAATCAGTGAGCAGCTGTTTCAGCTTTGGTAGCTGGGCTGTGGCCAGGGCATCAACATGCTTGACCACTTTCTCTTCAGCGGTACGCTCCAGGTGCTGAAAATACGCCTGGTAATCCATATCAAGGTTATCGGCCAGCTGCTTGGCAACCGCTGGTGCTGATGCAAATAAGGATGCAAACGGCGCATCATCCATGGTTTTAACTTTACCCATCTCAAGCATCTCTCTGCAGAGATTGACCGCCTCAAGACCTGTGTAGGGCTTTCTCAGAACTTTAACGTCCATTACTTGCATGGTGACAGCGCCGGTAAACGGCGAATCTCCATCCGCGGCTTCCAGCTCCATCCGGGCAATCAACCGGGCGTCAAGATCCAGCTGTGAGGCTTCCAGCTTGTTTTCACCCTGGGCTTCAGCCCGTTCAAGGACTTCGGCATATTCAGCCTCAATCATGCCCCAGACTTTTTCCTGGTCGGCAAGGCGGAGAATGGGTAGGCGGCCAGTGACCCTGGCCACCGCATTATCTTTTTGCAGTGAATCACCATCAGAGCTGAGGGGATAATCCAGCTGGGCATGAATCAGCGGATTTTGTTCCATCACCTCAGAAATCACGAGATCCCCATAATCATTGAAAATATCGGGTACAGCGTCCAAACTCATACCGCTGCTCCGAGCAGCAGTGGTATTCGCATTCAAACTGGCCATCTTCTTCATCAGCACAGCCCCTGGGCGCTTTTCAGCCGGGATATCGGCCATCAGCAAGGTATAGCGGGGCAGTGCGACCTGCCCCGTGCGGTGAATTCGTCCGTAAGTCTGAACCATAAGATTAATGTTCAACTCAGGCTGGGCGACAATCATATGCCGTGGGGTCTGGTCTGCGAAGCGCTCTGAAGCATGAAGAGAAATCCCTGTTGCTCCGCTACGATTGAGAATCATCACATCAGCCTGACCATTGTTAAAAGCCGTTGTTGCCTTAATTTTGGCGGACTCATTAACCTCACGCGATGCGCGCGTTTTATAAATCTTCCGGCCCGAGGCATCGGTAACAATCTTATCTTTTCGCCCTGTAATCTCCTTAACGCGGTATCCCTCAGCTTCCAGACGTTCGGTCATATAGTCAATGGGACTAACCGGAATTTGGCTAAAATCCATGGACTGAATCAAATCCTGGACAGCCGCATAAGCGTCAACCGCCTCTGGCGTCAGTTCCGTATCTGTCAAACGCCGGGTTTGTTTGGGACCAAAGGCACTGCCGATGGTCACATCCCGCGATCGGGACAGATAGCGCAACAACATATCACCAAAGTTGGCATCAATGGGCTCACCGGCGCTCAAGCCATTGTCTTTGGCATATTGCGAGATAAACGACCCCATGGTATTGCTCAGGGCGATTACGGGTTTTTCAGGATTTTCCTGCCGTAACAGGCTTAGAGATTTTTGCACCACCGCTTCAGATTTAAGCGCTAAAACAGCCGCTTGCACCAGGTTGTGCATGATGCTGGTAAAGTTGGTGCTGGTGGCTCCTGCATCTCCCGTAGAATTGTCCTGGGACACCGCTTTAGCCTCGGCCTTGAGTTCTTTACTCATCTCTTTGACCGACTGTTGCTTAAGCTGGTCAAATTCCATGATTTTGCGCATCACCAGCGCGATATTCTCAGCAACCTGGGTATCAACGGGTAGGACTTCTGGGTTAAAAGTGACGCCGGTAAAACTGCGTTCTCTCCGAATGTATTGGCCATCCTGGGCAATCATCCCGCTAACGGTTTGCTGAAGCGGCACACCCCCGCGAATCATGAGGCTGGAGAGGGCGGCATCGTTTTTCAGCGCCTGCATCATCGAGGTACGTCTGTATAGGCTCATCGTATAAGGGGATTTTGCATACGTGGCACTGGAATACAGAACCCCCTGGGCATCCTGTTGCAGATTGCGCACATAATCAGCGCGGTTGCTCAGCCCAGGTTTTCTGTCACTGGGGCTGCCTCCTGCCTCGTGGGACTCATCAAAGATAAAAATCGAGCTTGAGGCCATGGCCCGCAGAAACTCTCGTCTAGGGGTCTCCTTTTTCTTGACAGTTTGCAGCTGACTATAGGTTGTAAAAATCCCCTGGTATTGGCCTAAATCACCGGTCTCCTGAATCTGTTGCATCTCCCGTAGGTGCAGCTGGGCATCCGGGACATGAAGACTGCGGCCATCAGGCAATCTCATCGCCGGTAAGGTGCTGTTGGTAACAAACGGCTTAAACCCTTTTTGACCAATATCATCGAGGTCACGAATAATGTCACCGTAGAGCTTTGGGCTTTGGGTGACAAACACCGGAATCCGCTCGGTGAGGACGGCGTAACGCATAATCCCGGCCACAACCCGCCCTTTGCCAATGCCGGTCTGATCACCCAAAATCAACGCTTGGCCGCGCTCCAGATTAAAAATACCCAACGCCAAGGCATCGATTTGTTCAGCGCTAAAGTGATGATGCAGGGTTGGCACATCAGCATACTGCAAGCGATCGCAGACATAGCTATCCAGGGAGCCAACCTGACTTTCCAGGCGGCTTAGGGCTTTATCAATCGGATCGCGCAGGTTGGTGGGGACTTCGGTGTTAACAGAGCGCCCCCCACTACGGGGGCGGTAAGGTTTTTGTTGTGATTGAGCCGACACAGCAGGCCTTTCTAGTGGGTGTAGGGATACGTCAGGTCGCCCAGCCATTCCTCCAGGCTGTAGAATACGGGATTGTTCTGAAACAGGGGGGTCAGCTCCAGTTGCAGCTGCTGGGGTAGGCTCGGCCCTTCTACTGGAAACGTCACTCCCTCTTTCTGGAGCAAAGTCTGTATCGCCCCGCTCTGCTCGACGATCGCGGTTGCCCAGGCTTGCATCCAGGGTGTGAGATCGGTTGTTGATTGTGGCAGCTGAGGTACTGATATCTCCGGATTGATGGTGGTTAGGGCTGTCTTGAGCATGGTCTGTGTCTCTGCTGCCGAGAACGGGGATTCCTCCAACCACATCGCTATCAGCCAATCCAGACGCTTGCTGAGTGGGCTGAGATAAGCTGCCTCGCTGCTCAAGGTCTGCAGGGCTTTGGGCAACACTACCGCCAGCAGTAAGGCTTCCGTCTCGCTGGGTGTCCAAGGCTGGTGCTCTTTGTCTATCATCGATCAGGTCTCCTAAGGCCGCAAAAGTTGTGTAGATACGGGGTAGATCTGCAGCTGGCAAGCGGCGCGGCCAGGCGCTTGTATCCGCTTGATGCTGATGCCCATGGATCACAATCACATCGAGAGGCCATCCAGCGCCCTGCTTATGGTACAAATCACCAGCAACAGTAAAATGATCAATAACCCGATAATGCCGGTAAAGGGCATAAAAGAACCGCCGTGATTCTGCCGTATTGTATTTATCCGAGCGGTGGGCGTCATTCCGCCCCCGTTTGCCGCCAATAATCAGCACCGCCCGTCCGTCCGCTTTCATCGCTTGTAGGGCCTTAAGGCTAATAGCCTGGTCAATCTGCGGGGTAGTAAAGGCCGGGACATGGGGTAAAGAGACCGGAAAGTGAATGGTGTTAATCTCGGCATCTTTTACAACCCCAAAGGGCGGATTCGCCAAAACAACATCGACCTGGGTCGGTATCGTGTAGCTGGCGGCATCTTCCTCAGTGACCAAGTACCCCTGACGGCGCAGGTCATTGGCGCGGTCGGGGTTGATTTCGTTAACAAATGACAGCCCTGGCCGCGATGTACCGAGCAGCAAGGCTCCATGGCCTGCTGTAGGTTCATACATCGTTGTTGTGGTGTCTATCCCTGCCAAATTACCGGCCAAATAGGCAATAGGCAGCGGTGTGGAATAGGCTTGCTGCAAGACTGAGGTAGAGGTTCTAACACCAAGCTTGGGTTGGCGGTTGTAGAGGTCAACAAGCTGTTGGTAGGCTGTCCTGGGGCTATCGGCATTATCAACAATATCTCTGGCAATCCGCACCAACGCCGCTTCAATGGCTTCATCGACTTCCTTAACCAGCGAACCGCCTGCAACAATCGGCACGTCGAGAACTGTACTAGCCGCCTTCCTGGCCGCCGTAATGCTTGCATAAGGGGTGTTTGTTGCCAGTTGTTTTCTAAAAAAAGCCGTCAGACGCTCTTGATACTGCATAACAAAGATTGTTACAAACTGCTGCTGGTCATGGTGTTGACGGTGACAATGCCCTTTTGTGGATATGACTCATGGCATAAAAGCGCATCGGCGTAGATCTGCATGTGCGCTGGCTTATAGCCTTTAGGCATCATCGTCATAACTTTGGTAAGGCCATCCTGGATGTGCACACAGAGACGCCCATCCAACATGATTTTGATCTCTTTAGCGTCAGCAAATGCCTTTGATAGATGAAGGTGAGCCTGTGACATGGAGGGTACTGCCCTAAAACATTCAAATGTCTTTTAGTAAAATTACTGATAAATAGACTGCCAATACCAGGCTTGTCCAGTTGTTTTTTTACCGCCCTCTGCCTGGCCTGGCCTTAACGTTTGTGCGCGGTAGATGCCGCTGCGCCAAGCTCTTAAAGTAAGCAATATCCTTGGGTGTAATACTATTGTTGCTAACCTTGGGACCAACATGGAGAATAAGGCCGCGTTCTCGGGCACTAATTTTGAGAGTCTCTCCCTTTTGCGTAATGGTGTAATATTGCCCTCTCAGCTCCCTGACACCCTCTGGATTGGGCTGTACCTTAAGGTGATTTAAAAAACGCTCAGCTGTTTTGGCCAAAGCATGGCCGCTTAAGTCTTGTGCCATGGCTTTATCCCCTTGTGGGGCCAGCGCTTCAAGCTGTTGTAGGCGCAGGCGCGGATCAATGTTAATACCTTCTACCCCAACATTATCCAGTAAAAACTGCACCTTATTAAAATCGAGGTGTTGATCAGGGTTTAGCCGGTTGGTTTTGACCTTGTATTGATTGCCTAAACTCTTTTTGGCTTCAAATAGCGCCTTATTATCAGTGCCTTGTGCATAAATCCGTATCGTTCTGGCATCCGCCTCCAGTAGATAGCCCTCAGCCCTGTAGACCAGCTGCCCGCCTTGGGCTTCACCATACTGTTTAAGTAAGGTGTGGGCGACGGCAAGGATCCTCTTGTTTTGATTAGAAGCACGTTCATACTGCGTCGTCTGCCAGCGGGTATGCCCTACCCGGCTTTTAGCAAAATCTGTTGCTGTGGGTTCTATCACCTGGTTTTCTATCTGCTCTAGATAGCGGCCTAAGGTACTACTGCTTAGACCTTTACCGGTCATTACAGGTTGATGATGCGTGACTGTCTGATTTTTTGGTGTAGGCGCTGTAGCTGACGAGCTAGCCGTATTTGTTATCTCTATCGTAGTGTTAGCCGGTGTGCTGCCTGTCACTAGATCGACAGGTTCAACGGTGGTCTTTTGTTTTTTTACTTTGCCGCTGGGAGCATTGGGCCATCCGCCACCCGGTTGAATATGACTATGTTCCTTGCCCTGCAAATTATCTTTCAAAGCGTTATAGCGCACATAGCCATTAGCCATAGTAAAAACAGTCTCAGTCCCCACATCAATCCTGAGATTGCCGTTTTGTTTATGCAAAGGATCTTCTTGACCTGGGTTCTGCGCGGATTTTTCAGTAACCCACTTCATAAAGTTCAGCTGGTCAGCACTGAGCTTCTGCACACCCGCAGTCGTGGCTGTCTTGTCTTGGTAAAACAGCTGCCAGGTATTATTCTGGCCGCCCATGTAGACGGAAACAGGCTGACTAAAGCCACTGTGCTTCCCGCTATCTTGAGGGGCAACAAGCTGCCGGTAGCCAACAAGCGCGGCCATAACATCTTGAGGCTGTATAACAGATGGTTGTTGTTCTTCAGATTGCGTCATGATGATGTATTAGGTGGTGTGTAATGTAATGACAGAGGCCTAAGCACAGAAATCTGATATCAGTCTTCAGACCGCTGAGCCCTATCCAAAATCCTCTGGTAGCGCCTGCGCTACCTGGGGCAGTAATGCTTCAGCCAAGGTCTGGCGGGCGGCAATATCCTTAGCGTCCAGCGGCGGTCGCCGGTATTGATGTATCAACGCTGGTTGAATATGTTGTTGCCAGCGCCGCTCAGCCCGTTTGAAAGTGCGCTGTATGCGCTTATCAAGCTTAAAACGGTGTCTAAAAGGTAGATAGCCTCGACTATCATCAGCAAAATGCGGATTTTGCACCAAACATTCACCCCGGCGAAAGCCTAAAATGACGTGCTCTGGCACCAAGGGCCGCCATTGCCAATGCTCCGCACGCGAGCGGGATGTTGAGCCATACCGACCACTGTTCCACCCGCGAGTGTGTTGATAGCTGCGATATTCATGCTGTCCCAATTGCTGGGATAGTTCCTTGGCTGTTCTGGGGTGCTGGGGATTAAACCAAAATTTTGTACTGCATGCAGCAACAATACTTTCAGTGTGTTCCTTGCCGTAAACCGCTTCACTCTGGGCTTTATGCTGCTGTCCTAACAGCCAGATCAGCCCATCCTCCCGGTGCAAATTAAGCCACTGGCTTAAATCAGGCAACATCAGCAATGGTAATTCATCAAACGCCAGACATAGTGGATGTTTACGCTTAAAGGCGGTGTTTTCCTGAACAATAATTTGCATCACAGCGCCCAATAGCGGAGCCATGGTTTTACGCCGTCGTCGATCAAGCCCCAAGACCAGCAATTGTCTACCTTCCAGCCTCAAGGGAATCGTTGAATGGCCGCAGAACACATCGGCGACCTCGGGCACCATGATGTTGTTGAGGACTCCAATCGCGGTGCCTAAAATGCTGCCAATCGTCCTCTCACTGTCCTTGAGGCTGATTAGCTGGCTAAATGCGGCCTTGAGCCAAGGATTGAGGTTTTGCGCCCTGCTCAATCGTTCTGGTAAGTCTGGCAGACTCAAAAAAGCATGGGTGGTGAGCAAATCGGGGTACTCTGTTGCCTTGGCCATGGCCATCCCCGCACTCAAGGCTGTAACGGCAGCCTCATCGAAAAAAGGGTCATTGCGTCCGTTACGGCCAGACTGCATGGCATTGGCATGCAACCCCTTAGCAATCTCTCTGGCTGAGGTTAAATCCTCAGGGCTTTGAATAAAGTCCAGCGGGTTGAGAATCCCGCTTTCCGGATACCCAGGCACAAAGTAATGGACTTCATAGCCCATCTCCAAGGCAATCGGGATCAGACGCGCTGTGAGATTGTCGTATTTTGCATCAAACAGCACCATGGAATGCCCCTGACTCAGGGCGGAGAGTATTAGAGGTTGCAGGACACTGACGGTTTTACCGACTCCCGGTGCGCCGTGAACCATGACACTTTGCTGGGCATCAGGAACAGGAAAGAATCTCTTATCCTCACCATTGTGCGGCCTGCCAATGGTGAGCGCCGTGCTATCAATCTTGGGATTACATAGTTGTTCTAACACTTGATGCCGGGCGTTCTGGATAGCCGTATTTGACGCAAACCGCGCCTGGTCGCCTTTACGTCTGCCGCTTTTGCCATCAAACAGCTGCAGTAAACCAATTCCAGCGCTACTCAAAAGTAGCAACAAAAAGGCTGGCTCACGGATAAGGGGAGCAAGTTTTAAGAGCAATGTACTCATAAAGCTTAAGTATGAGGGGACTTTGGTGTGTCTTTTTGTTCCTGAGTCAGGTAACAGGAGACAGGCATCAGGAGGCGGCACAGTGCCCCTGACATACCGCGTCCTGATGATTCAGAGACCTGAATCCTGGGCTTACAGATTACGTACCGGCATCGGACGGTCAGGTGTATCAAACAGCATCAAATTCCAGTACGCCCAGGATGGTCGGTCAAAGATGCCAGGATAGGCGTTATTAAGAGCCTGTTTGAAGTCACTGTCCGTAAAGTATCGCCGGGCAACGCTCACATCTTCTGGTACGCCGTATCGCATGAGATAACACAAGAAGTAGACAGGATCACTCAGTGCCTCCTCGGGGGTTTTAAACCACACCACACGCGCAGCTAGGCTTTTCAGTTCCTCAGTTAGCGGCATGGATTCTTCCGACCAATTGAAGGGGCTTTGCTATCGTCAACTGTCTTGATGGCCCGCATAAGATCCTGGCTGTAGTTCTGGCCATAATGCCTGTTGCGCAGGCGGTAATATATCAAGTTTTGGGTCAAAAAAGTTCATAATCTGACTGTTTATAACAAGATTCGCAATAAAAAGGCACCCTTTAGTTATCGGAAATCAGAAGACAGAGGACTGATATCAGATTTCTGTTCTCTGCCTTCGGCTACACCGGCATCCACCCTCCCTCATGCAGTGGCATGAAGGGTACAGGGCCAATAAAATACGGGGAACAACTGTTTACCCATAAGCTGTGGATACAAATGCGAAAATAGAGACTCAACTCAGCCTGACCGTTTGCCGGATCAAGGTTGGTAACCACCACCTTGAAAGCATCTGTCCCCCATAGATGCCGCCCGGTAGGCTCTAAACCATTATTGAGCGCTGATAAGAAGCCATACCCGCCACGTACCTGTTGTTGGCCACCCACCCAGCGATAGCCTGGATAGGGCTGCCCCAGTTCAAGGTGTGCGCATTGATGCGCACAGGGCACACTAAATCCCTGTTGTTGTGAGCCGCTAATAGTCCGATTAATGTTGGCTTCAACGGTGCCCAACACAATATCCAACTGGGTCAGGGGTACGCTGTTGGCCAGACCACCTGGCAATAACGACAATGGTACATCCGGCAAGTAGGGGATAGAGGCAATTGTCATCTGCTGCCAGTGCTGGGACTGCACCAAAGCAACGGTTGACAGCCCTTTCGCAGAAACACTTTTAGGCGTATGACCACTGAGGCGGGCAATATCCGCCAGACTGAGCTGCTGAATGCCCAAGCTGGCCACATCACCTAACGTTATAAGGTCAGAGATAGGGGTGCCTGTCTGCCACTGGCGGCCTGGGTCAAACCCCAATGTAGCAACAACTTCTTCAGAAAATTCAACTCTGCCAGGGGCGGCGATCACTCCCAAAGAGCGAAAGGTGATGGGCGCGAAGGATGTGTCCTGAGCCTGGGCTGGGCTACTTAGCAGCACCAGGAACAATGCCGTCAGCATAAGCCAGAGTAAGTACCACTGGCGCTGTCTGAACTTGATTGTCTTATTTGATGGGGCTTTCATATTCGGGGGTGAGATTAACGTCTGTTACAACAAGTCTTATTTACTGGTGCATAGCCTGAAGGGGGGTTAATAACTCCTCTAAAGTCCGCATTCGTTGTCCATCCTGGTGGAATCGTGGTGCAGGGGGCAGTGGGGCGCTGCGTGGATTGGACTCACCCACCGGTGGAGCCACTGGTGGGTCATCAATAAAGTCTCTATGCGGCGCAGGTAAAGTCTCATCTGGGACAGCCTCAACTGGGCTAACGGGCACTGGCCTATGGATGCTGGGTTCAGGCTCATCTGGTGCTAAGGTCGTAGGCGGCGGCGCACTGTCGGGTATCGACTCAATTACCGCAGGTATAACCACTTCGGGCGCAACTGTAGGTGGCTCAATAATGGGCAGCGGTGAGTCGACCACCACCGGCGCACGACTTACCACCACCAGTGGCATGCCTACCGGTAAGGTATAGCGCGGTTCAGCTGCAGATGTAGATCCTTCAGGTGTTGCAGTGTCAGCTGTCACTGACTCAGTCAGCGTCTCCAGTGCAGAACCGGCAAGATCGCCAAGCAGATCATCACCCAAAATATCCCGCACCAAACCTTGTGCGCCCTCTAATGCAGCGTGTTCAAAGGTTTCTCGTAAGGCATCATCCGCGTTAGCCTCTCGTCCTCTATCAGCAACACCCACATGGTCAACCGTAACCGGGGTTAAATCCGAGGAGAGCACCATCATGTTGTCCTCAGCAACGGGATATATCTGACCTTGGCTTAAACAGGCGGTAACCGTCATCGTCAAGGCATCACTCCCCCTGTCCGGGACAACATCGGCCAGGCATTCGCTATGCGCTGGAATCTTGTGTGACAGCGTTGGTAAGGGAGCATCTAAAATCAGCGGCACAGATACCCCGAATGCCAATAACGACTCGGTCAGCGTGACAGCATCTTTAAGCCGGGCTGGTATCCGATGCGTCTGATAGACCATGGGCAGTGCAGCCGAGACGCGCGGGGCTGTCTGCGCGGGCGCGGACTCTATGTCTGAAGGTTGCGCCTCTTTATCGTCTACAACCGGGGGTGTGCTTGGCTGATTTGGCCCTGCATACGGTATTTCTGGCGGTGTGATGGGTGGGTCTATTGTTAATGACGGCGTAGGCAGCCGCTCAGACCGCGTGAGCCGAGGCGGCGGGGTGATTGTTGTCGGTTGTTGGGAAGACCAGACTGGCTGAGCAGGGTACACCGGTGCTGGTGGTGTAGGACGTTCAGAGCCTTTACGGGGACTAAAGCGCGGGGTTTCAGGCTCACTGGCATCAGCCGTCGTCTCTTCCCTCTCTGCTGTCGCTGTTTTGCTATCAAATTGAGCTAATTGACTTTGTTGCTGGGCTAAGGCAGCGGTTGTTTTATGACGACCAAGGTCTTGATTCTCGTCAGGGTGTGTGTCGGTCATCCCTGGTGCTGGTGGGTCAGGGACATCACGACCGTCAATCCGATCGAAAAACCGGCCTACAAAGAGATTGAGAGCTAGAATGGTGAGACCCACACCGCCTACCACAACTAGAGCAATAACCAAGGTTTGGCGACCATCTGTACCCTCCAGACTCTCTACCAGTGCGGTCTTATCATCGTCTGTAAGCCTAAAGAGGCCATTGTTAGCAGACAGCGCGGCGGTACCATCTAGGCCGGGCAGATCGTCATTGTAGCTATCAGGATTAAGGTTCATGGGTTAGATCCTCCAGGGTCAGGGGGGCAATAGCGGTAATCTGCAATCCTGATTGCCGCATCCGGAGCATGGCTTGCTGATGCGGTGTGGCTGCCGGGTCCATAACAGCTGGATCAACGGCAGCCACCGTGATACGGTGGTTGTAAGGTATGTAATTGGCCTTTTGTGTTGTGGTATCAACCAACTTGAGATTGGCAACAACATCCACTTGCCAGCGACCGGCAGTCATTGTTGTTGGTCGTGAAAGCTGATCAATGAGTAAGACAGCCTCGACACCGCCTCCATACACAGCGCTAGGTATCATATCGGCTAACGTCTCACGGAAGGGGTGTTGAAAGTCTTCTGACAGGGCGTAGGTTGCCACCAACGCTCGGCTTGGTAACCTGAGTACCCCGCTGTCTGTTTGAATTTCTTGTCCTTGATCGACAATCAGCTGGCCACTGTTATCCGGCAGGTACCCCGGCCAGGTATACAGTCCCCCCAGCGTTGAGCGTACAAAGCTTTGAATACTCGCTTCACTGCGATACAAGGCATCTCGTGGCTCAGCCTGGATACTCTCACCCGTACTAAGCTGGACTAGAACAGCAGTGTTTTGACGCTGATGCTGTTGCCATAGCACGGCTCCAAGCGTCATGAGACTAAGGCCAACATTAATCAGCACCAAGGGGGCTGTTTTGAGACCGTTGGATGGGTGTAATGATGATGTCATGCATGTATCAGCGGATTATCCGCCCCTTAACAACAGAAACACTCCCTCGTGCAGCCGCATAGGCACCGCGCACAGAGGTAAAAACAGAGGCACCGGCAATTGCCCCATAAATAGCGGTGCCAGACCGCTCACCGGCATAGAATCCCGCGATCGCGGCGACAGGCCCCAAAAGGAAAGGCAAAAAGTATCCGGATACTATGCCGGGAATATTGAGATAAATGTGACTGGCGATCGCCGTGACCACCACAAAGACCAGTTTGCCGAAGAAAGCATGACCAACAAATGATGAAAACCACTGTATGGCCGTATTACGCGGCCCTGGGAGCAAAGCAAAGGCCAAACTCATAGGAAAAGTGAGTGCCAGCACTAAAAGTCCAATCTCTATCAGCCACAGGTAGGAATCACGGATCAGGTCAAAAAACTCGCGCAATAGAAAGCCGCCTAGCTGTCCGGTGAGTGTCAGTCCTTCAAAATCAGACTCGCGCTGCTCTCTAACACGCCCCCTGGCGCTCGCTCTGGATGATTGTTTGCATCGCGCCTCCCGTGCCCCTGGCAGCTGCATACAGCTTTCATAGAGCTGTTCATACACATCCTGCTGAATTTGAGCTAACACCGCTTCCTGAGCCAGATGGACAGCATTCTCACCAGCAATAATACGCACCTGCACTTGGCGGTTAAAGGTATTGGCCGCATCGTGCAGACCCACCGAGATTGTGGTGGCAAGCGCGGCATGGTTGGCGAGCAATCCCACCACCACAATCGGCCAAAACAACTGCTCTAGTTGCCAAATATCGTTACTTTTAAGGGCGTTGCGCAGCCACAGGGCTACAAACACAAACGTGCAGGCTACCGCCAGCCACGCGGCATAGACGGTAATCACATCATGGTAAAGCGGACTGTTAAGCAACAGCTCCCACAGCCGTTCAATTTCGGCCAATGTCTCTTGTTGGGCATCAATACCACGAAAAAAGTATCCTAACCCTTCTGTGGGTTCAGGCAGCGTTCTCGGGCTGCGCTGCAGCAGCAGCGGCATGAATAAATGAGTCATAATGCTCTTTTCCTAAAACAAGGTAAAATTTTCAGCCCGTTTGATCAGGCGTCTGAGATAGGCCTCCTCGTTGAGCAAGCGTTCTCGTCGTTCTTCGTCGAGCGTTTCTGACAGGTTGGCCATATTGAGGCTTTGATATTGGCTGTCCACCCGTGCATCCATCATCTCTAAACGCATAGCGGCCAGCAGTTCTGCGGTCTCAAGATTCAATTGTGAGAGATATTTAATACTCTCCTGGGTGGAGGTCGCATTAAAAGTCGCCTCGGTGGCCGCCTGAATCCGAGCCAAGGCATCGCTGGTATGATTAAGTTTGTCTTGCAAAATGGGCTGCCCCGCCTCGCCGATTATCGGCTCAGCCCGCTGTCTGGCTGCTTCCTGATCAAGAATATTGGCCAGCTCACGCCCTTCCCGTGAGCCAGGCGTCTCGTCAATAATACCTGCAGGGTCATGGGCTTTAATTAGAGCCTCACGGCTCTCCAGCGTCTCCAGGGTCCCGGTCAGGGGATTCACACCAATAAGACTATCAAATGGGGCAAAATCATCACCAGTGACCGCTATAATCTCTTCCTGGCCTAAGCGAAACAGGTCGGTATAGGCTTGATGGACAACATCGCTCAAAGAGAGGCCGCCAAAGCCCAGGGCAGGCACCGTCACGGTTATTAGCAAGGCTGCGATACTACTGGGGATAAGAATGTGTTTTTTCATGGATTTGAAGAGAAATTAGGAAATGTTCTTGGGGTTGGGGGATAGGCATCAGGGATTGGGATGAAAGGGCCTAACCCCTGAAACCCGACCCCTCTTAGACCAGGTGCTCCGCTAAATACGCCTCCACCAACATCTCGATGGATTGGTCGGTTTGGATAGCCAGCACAAGCTTTTCAGCAAACAGTTTGAGTCCTGCAACAGGATCATCAGCAAAAGCGGTCATAAGCCGCTTTCTGGCACGGGTTTGTTCGGGGTTACTGGCTGCGATCGCCAGCAGACTGGGCGGACAATAGAACCGAGCGGGGGTATATTGTCTTTGACCACTGAGACTATCGACAATCAGCCACTGAGAGCTTAATGTCTGATTATTGATGTGATAACCAAGGGTCTCGCGTATCAGCTCAGGCGGCATCGCCATCTCTTTAATAAAGGTGGCTAAGGCTGCCTCTTCTGTCCGGCCAATCAGGATGGTGTTGGTATTGGCAAGAATCTGAGCCGATACCGGCGATTGAACAATTGCCGCCGCATCCTGCGTTGCGATAACACAATGGAGATCCATGCCTAGCCCCAGGGCATAAAAGCGGCCTAACATACGCGCGACAGCATTCTCATTGAAAAGAACACTACATTCATCCCCGATCAGCAGGGCACCATCTTCAGCTGCATACGCTTGACGCTGCGCTACGAAAGTCGCAACCAAAGCAGCTAAAGCAGCTTGATCGTCGTCACCATCCTTAATGGGGAAGATCTGCAGCCTCGCTGAGACATCAAGGGTGGCAGGTCGAAACAACGCTTGGCCAAAAGGGGAATCTTTTTCGGCTAAATAGGCCGCTCGAATCCGCTGCACAGCGGCGGCAGCATCAGCACCCAGGTCATAGTCTTTGATATTGTCAATATGACAAAAGTCGAAGAACCCTGCGGGAAGAGAGTTTTTTTTTGGCCTTACTGGCGATAGTGCCAGCTGTTCAGCCCCTGTATGTTGCCAATAGGCTTCAAGGAGAATGTCCAGGACTTGCCGGGTCATCTTATTAGGCTGACGCCCTAACAAATGAAAACGCAAAATCGCTTTGATATTATCTTTACAGGCACTTAAGCGGGCTAATTGTTGTTCAGGGTTGGTAATCGCACCCAGCCAGGGAAAGGCCAGGATATCGAGACCCTGTGTCACTGGATCAATATAGGCACCTCCCAAAAGCTTAGTTATCCTGTCAAAGGTGCCGGAACCACCACTTCTGACATAATCAAGGACAAGCACGGCTTTACCCAATGTCAAAGCTTCCAGCATGATTTTGACCAGCAGGTTGGTTTTGCCAGAGCGGGTGCTGGCAATCAGTAGCATATGCCTTAGCTCACGGAAGATATCCAAGGCATACGCCTGGCCAAAGGCCTGAGTATGGTAAACAACACCGCCTTTATCACCACCCTGGGGTTTGGCTAAGGGGCACAACGCGATCGCATCCTGAATTGGGTGTTTTAGGCGCAAATCTGCTCCGCTCAAGCGCATCAGGGTTGCAGTCTTAAACGGCAAACTCTGAAGCCAAAGCTTGTCAGCGATATGGTGCTCGCGCACCACCCGAAAAAATGCCCCCAAAACCTGCTCCAGGCGCTGACAGGCAGCATTAAGTGCTTTTGGACTGCCCCGTTCCACAACAATCAGAGCACCTGTTTGCACATACCCGGCACCATTACTGGCGTTTTCACGCAGTAAATCAGTCGATTGTTCCAGCGTATCCTGAGCCTTGGCATTGATAATGCCCGACCCCTCGGCCTCGACAAGGGCATTGATGCTCTGTTTGGTCTGTTTTTGGGCGATAATATCCACCACATCGGTATTGAGCTGACTAAACTCCGTTATCACCCTGATGCCGGTGACCTTGGCTCTGGCCAGTAAATCCGGCAGAAAACTGGATAACCCCTGGGCAGGGGGCAATAGTTTGGGTAAAGACTCAATCCGCATGACCCCGATATACCGCGCCGGTTTGTTATGGGGTTTGAGAGTTATAAGCCCTTGGCCGGGTTCGATCGCCCCACCTGGCAGCATGTGGAACAACAGACTTCTTGGGTCTTGCGGTCTGTCACAAATTTGTTCGGTATAGCCGCGATCAGGATGCAATAAGAGTTTTTGGGGGGGCGCTGTGATGCGCTCACCGCCAATACAATCGGCCAGGTAGACTAAACCTTCCTGGGTAGTCATAAAGCGCATCCCAAACGGAGTCCATAGACTTTGACACTGCACTGCATCATCAAACCGGGCTCTAACAGACTGGTCTAAGCTATTCTCGGTGGCCGGGACAAACAGCTGCTTACTCCACTGTTTGAGTTGCGATACCCTCTGTTCCAGCTTCCCGTTTGCGTCCGCCTGCAGATCCACCAGCGGCAATCGCAATAGGCCGACAATCTTGATCTGATTGGCCAGTCTCGCTTGTCTTAGCCTATGGCCATGCTGCTCAGCGTCAGTCCCAAGCCACGAGCGAATATCACCGCCACCATCACTTAAAGTGTGCGGCTTGTCATCGCCAGACTTGGCTGGGCTAATCCAGTATTCAAACCGAAGCTTATGACCGAGCTTAAGCTGCATAAAACAGTGCTGCAGCTTCTCACAGGCAAGGGGAGCCTGTTCTTTGGTTAAATGCTGGTGCATCCCCCCAAACACCACAGGGACGACCAGCATGGTTTGCGCTAAATTAAGGGTTTTACCGCCTGATGAGAGCAGCCAGCCCACAGCTCCATGCTGAGGGCTTTCAACAATAATCCGAAAATCAAAATTGTCTTCAATCGACTTAGATGCACCGATGGTGCTGAGTTCTGGCAGCAATTTTTGGACAATTGAGGTCAATCTTTTCATGGGTTATCCCTCCGCCTTGATAGCAACGGCTGATAGCGACAGGGACCCCGCAGCCACAGCCCTTTGGGCAGATTTGAGAACAAAATGGCCAACAAGCGATAACCGCCGCCATAGCTCCAGGCAAGAATGCCCCAGGACAGGGCACACCATAGAAACAACAACAGTGCCCACTTAAATGAAAAGCCCGACAAATGTAGCAGAAACGGCACAATTCCCCAGCATCCGGCACCAACAAGTAGATTGAGAGGAATTCCAAACAGGGTTAGAGAGTGTTGTAGGGCATTATTGACCTTGCGGTAGTCCGCATCATGATGAGTCATGACCTAAAACCCTCCTACAGTAAGGCTCGGCTTGCCGTCTCAATGACGGCATAGCCGAGCGCGGTATACCAGATTGGGGCGAGCAGGTGTACTATCGGCTCATCCCTTTGGCTTGCCAATAACGCACGGACAACAGCAAGCATGATCGTGACGATCATGAAGATCAAAATTGCCCCAACAAACAGATCGATCAGTAATACAGAGTCTGGAAACAACTGATTAGCCAGCGCTGTAAAAGCATCAAACGCAGCATGAGCCGGGCGATGCGATAGCCCCCATAGCAAACAGCCGCTGTGAATCAGGATATTTTGCCAAAATTCCCCTTTGGCAAAGGCAATCCGCTGCTCAAGGGTGGCCTCGGGATGACGGTAGCACTGGATAGCGTAAACCACATCACGGATTAAAAAGTTGAGGGTAGCAACCCCCAATGTCATCCGAAACAGCGGGAATTGCGCCGTTAAGGTGGCAAAGAGGATGCCAAGAATGAGATAGAACTGATAACGGGTGATGGAGGACAGCCCTCTAGAAAACACTCTCCAGGGTGTAGGTATGGGGTCTGTATAGTCACTGCTACCAAATTCAGGGTTATCAGCCGTTACAACGACAGAAACCGCTTGAGCTGGTGGTTCACGTTTTACGATAGAAGTCATGGGTTAAGTCCTTGATGACGAAAGAACGTGGTAGAACCCCTGACAGGAAAAGGATGCAGGTGTGTGAGCATATCAAGTTGCCAAGCACCGCACACCTGCCCCTCTGCACCCCGATGGGAACTACGGACCAAACAGTCGGAGTGCAGAAACTTGGATATTGGAGAAATAAGGAAAAACTGTTAACAGTGTGGTTTTGAGAAGAGCAGAGGCCTAAACAAATTTCAGATCCCGTCCCTGAGTCTGAAGCTTAGTTGAAGTTTACTTTGCTCAATGCCCCATTATTCTGATGCAAACCAAGTCCTGTCAAGAATTTGAGCCAAACTGAGCTAACTGCGCCAAAGTGAGCCAAAATGAGCCATATGTTAGTCGCGGCGTTGAGCAGTGGAAAACTCCTGTAACCGGCTATATACCATACGCTGGCAACACAGATCATAATTCTGGTCTAAGTTATGTGCGGGGGAATTATCCTCTACAAGGTCTTTATCCATGTAGTGGGTATGTAGCGGTTCGGAGAACTTGGCAATAAAGTATGCGGCCTTAACGCCTAAGTCTGTTTGTTCCTTTTCGGATAAAGACGGCTGAGCTAGCGGGTTAACTTTAAGTTGTTCGAGGTGATTGACCAAAGGCTGCAAATGCTCTTGACTTAAAAGCTCTTCAAAAAAACGATACAACAATTCTGTAGCACTATAATCGATTGCAGAATCATTTCTCTGTTGAAAAAGCATCGTTCTGATTGTCTCAAGTTCCTGGGTAATAGCACCGAAGAGGTTATCCTGTGAAACATTAAAATCCTCTACATGCATACCCAGTAAGCTTTCGTGCAAGGTATCACCATAAATAAACCTTGCCGTCTTAATCTGACTTTGCGTTACACCAGATAAGTATCCTGATTTACAAACTAAGCCATCTATCATTTCAAACAAATATAAAGTACGCCGCTTGAGAAGCGAGTGCTCCCTAAATGGCGGATAGTTCTCTTGCATCTCTTCTTGAAAATCTTCAAAAGGACGACAAAGCTCTTTAAATTTTTCAGTAACAGCTTCTGATGACAATGCCGATGACAACGCATAACCCTTCAGTAAAATAAAAATTGAATTAAATTATCTAATTATTCCATATATGTCAATGCTTTTTTATCCTGAACACCTCAGCGGTCTTAGGAAAAAAGAATAATCGGAATGCTGGTTACTTTCTCCAATAATTACTATGCCTCGGACACCTAGCATTAGGCTCACTGATACAGCAAAACCAATAGCTGAAAAAAATGCAAGAGCTAGGGGTTTTAACAACCAGTCTAAAGAACTGGCTGAGTTAGCGAAAACTACTGTTTCTACGCTGAAACGTTTTTGGGCTCAAGATGGCATTAACCGATTTACCTTTGAGGATATCTCAAAAGAGCTTGGCTTTGATAACTGGCAAGACATTGGTGAAGAAGTAACACCTGGAAATAAAAAAGAGCAGGTTACATCTGATCAAAAAGAGCACGTCAAACCCAACACACAATCTGTTGCCCACAACATTCCGCGCACCATCTCAGGCCCTTTTATTGGCCGAGACTTGGTTGAATTTCATCATGTTGTCCAGGGCGCAACTGAAAGCAATATTGTTAATGTTGTCGGCATGGGCGGCATCGGTAAAACGGAATTAACCATGCGTTATGGACGAGAGTTTCAAGCCGAATACCCAAAAGGCGTATGCTGGATTGATGTTCGCGCTGGCAAGATTACACAACAACTCTTGCGTTATTTTAAGGCTATCCTAAAACTCAGTTTTCCGGACAATCTTAAAACAGCACAAGCCAAACTGGTTTATGGCTTCGCAGCCTGGCCTGGTATTAGGGAAGCTTTAATCATCTTTGATGATGTTGATGATTTTTCACAAGTAAGCCCCTATATTCCCACTGATGAGACCTTCAAAGTTATTATCACGAGTAGAAAGACTTTTAACAATACCTTCATTACATATTCTTTGGATGAATTGAGCGAAATCGAGGCTTTGGAAGTTATTAAAGGCATCCTGAAACCTGATGATGAAAGGCTTACAACGCAATTATCAAGTATTCAAGAGGTGTGTGACTATGTTGAATATCTCCCGCTCGGCCTACAACTCATAGCGCGCTTTGCCAAGCAAATGCCGACCTGGCCATTTATCTGGATTTATCAGCAGTTGAAAGACTATGAACTTAAAGCTGAATCCCTAACAAAAACAGAACCATTAATGTCGCCCTGTCCAAGGGGCGTAAAGGCTGCCCTGGAGCTGAGCTGGGACCATCTAAAAAAAAATCCATTGACGCAGCATTTAGCGTGTTTGTTGAGCTTATTTGGTACTAATTATACGTTATTGCCTTATATAACAAGCTGCATGCCAAATCAAGAACCGCAAAAATTAGAGGTTCTACTAAAGCTTCAACTCGTTAACTTCAGCATTGTTCAGGAATATGTTTTTCCTGATGACTTGTATGGGGAAGTGGCCATATATAAACTACATCATTTAGTTTATCTCTTTCTCAAATCCAAACTCAACAAAGCCGACAAAGATGGCGCGATAAGGCGACAATTTTGCTCATTTTTTAGTGAATATGCCGATTTATATAGGTTTCAAAACACTATCAAAGGAAGAATTGCCGATTATCATATTTTATTACCCATTATCGAAAGAATTTATTTAGAGTACAGAAAATATCTAACCTGTGCTGCACATGATCTGGCACGTCTCTCAAATATTGCAGCAATACTAAACCAAACGCAAGGTCAAGCAATAGAGGCACGAGAATGGTTTCATAGCTGCATTTTTCATACAAGATGTGCTTATGGTAGACACAGCAAAAGAGAGGCTTTTGTCCGGTCAAAATTGTTAGACCTCCCCGAGGCCAATCCTAAAATTATTGGTGAAGTACAAGCAGATATACATCGTTTTATCCATAAAG
>JBCDAG010000070.1:0-22686 GCA_039186165.1 Cyanobacteria bacterium P01_F01_bin.53 | reverse complement strand
ATGAAAACGAAAATCCCCGCAGCGCCGCTTTGCAAGCCTTAGCCAAGACCTGGCCCGATGAGACCACACGCTCCTTACTCGCACAGCGCGCCATCGACGATGAAAACGAAGATAACCGCAGCGCCGCTTTGCAGGTCTTAGCCAAGACCTGGCCCGATGAGAACACACGCAACTTACTCGCACAGCGCGCCATCGACGATGAAAGCCAATATCTCCGCATCGCCGCTTTGCAGGCCTTAGCCAAGACCTGGCCCGATGAGAACACACGCAACTTACTCGCACAGCGCGCCATCGATGATGAAAACCCAAATCCCCGCAGCGCCGCTTTGCAGGCCTTAGCCAAGACCTGGCCCGATGAGAACACACGCAACTTACTCGCACAGCGCGCCATCGATGATGAAGACGGAAATACCCGCAGCGCCGCTTTGCAGGCCTTAGCCAAGACCTGGCCCGATGAGACCCGTGATCTATTTTTACAGCGTGTTCTCAAGGATCCAGACAAAAGTCCACGCGGTGCAGCCTGGACTGCATTGGGCAAACTGCATTCTGAGTTTGGCCGACTTTTACCAACACAGGATCTGGATGGCATCGGGCCGTATCTCGATCCGCTGGAGCCAGTCTCTTCAGACCACATCGAGGCGGCGGCTAAAAAGGCTGGCATTCCATCAGAAGATATTGACACCCAAGTGACTGCCCTTTCCGCCTATTTCGGTTGGGATATTAGGGTCGGAGCTAAAACTATAGTTAAGGTTTCTGCTCCCACTACGCAGGAGAATCCGTAGCGGCCATCAGTCTCCACAAAGACTGTGAAGGGATAATGGACATATATCGGCCAATCATCCTCACGCTTTGGCAATACACGTTGGTAAGTTGCCAACTTACGCGCATGATCTATGAAAGTATGCGCATGATCTATGAAAGTATGCGCGTGATCTGCCAAAGTACGCGCATGATCTGCCAAAGTACGCGCGTGATCTTTAAAAGTACGCGCATGATCTACGAAAGTACGCGCGTGATCTTTAAAAGTACGCGCATGATCTGCCAAAGTACGCGGGCGATCTGCCAAAGTACGCGCATGATCTACAAAAGTATGCGCGTGATCTGCCAAAGTACGTGGGCGATCGCGCAAAGGAGGTAGGCAATTTGCCATACCAACGTCAAAAAAGGACACCACAGCCCTCACCCAGCACTATGTGAGCCCTGAGCAATTGAGCGATCGCAATTCGGCATATTGGCACGCACCCCTACAAAACTGGGCATATTTTGACAATGATGCAAAGGATGTGATCGTGATTAACCATGAGCAGGCAAAAAAGCTCAAATCAGATGGACCTGGGCGAATTAGCAAAAAAATGCTCAATCGTCAGGAGCTGATCTGTCAGGACCTATCGAAGTTTCATGTACTTCGGCATATGGATATTGACAGCGTTTGGGGCATTTTTAATGCCTGTGAACTCCGTGAGCTAGAGCCGGGAGAACCCTTAATTTCCCTGGGCGCGACCAACGAACGCATGTACATCCTATTGTCAGGACGTTGCGGGGTGTATTTAGAGTCAACATCCGAACCCATGTTCTATTTAGAACCGGGCCAGTCAGCCGGAGAAATGTCACTCATGGATGGCAGTACGGCCTCAGCAAATGTGGTAGCCACCCAAGCAACGCGCGTGCTAATCCTCGAAGAAATGGACTTCTGGCGGCTCATTCGCGCATCCCATGATTTCTCAACAAACCTGTTGTTGTTGTTGTCCACCAGGCTACGGGCAAACAATACATCCCTCTGTGAGAGTGCAGAAAAACAACGCAGATTCGAGTCCGAAGCCATGACCGACGGACTCACCGGGCTGTTAAATCGGCGATGGCTGGGTCAAAAACTAGGGCGGTTGATGCAGCGCTATCAGCACATAAATCGTTCACTTTGCCTGGTCATGCTCGACGTTGACCACTTTAAAAAATTTAACGACTCACAGGGGCATCTGGCTGGGGACGCCGCGCTTTGTGCCGTAGGGCAGGCAATGGTACAGAACCTGCGTCCATTGGATGTCGCCATTCGTTACGGTGGGGAAGAATTCATCATAATTTTCCCTGAGACTGACAGGCAAGGGGGCAAAATCGCAGCCAATCGCCTGAGAGAAACCATCTCTCAAATGGACATTATCGGCCCAGACAACAAATCGCTTCCACGGGTAACGGTCTCGATGGGGTTAGCGGAAATGACGATGGACGACACACCTAAAACATTGATTAAACAAGCGGATTTAGCGCTGTATAAGGCGAAAGAAAATGGCCGTAATCGCCTGGAAGTTTCCCACTAAGGAACAGACATTAAAAATAACTGACTCATTTCCTAATTGCTGGAGGTCAAACTCTCCTGATAAGCTCGCCACCCACCATACTGCGTGATTTCCTTTTTCCCTTCCACGGTCAAAGGCTCACCAATCACACCCAACACCTCCTCTCCATCTTCCAAACGCACCTTACCAATGGCCAGCCCCGGCGGCTCCTGTGAAAGCACAATCCCTAATCCTGCTAGCGGCACATTCCACACCTCTACAGCCACAGCTACCCCACCCTCACGCACCTTAACCATGGCCGGATAGTCATCATCAATCGTCCAGATTCGATACGCGGCCTCCGTTCGAGTCTCTCGCTCAAACGTCGCGCCCACATTCAACAAATTTGGACACAGGGCTAACCCCTGCATCAGCGTGCCATTGACAGCGAGCTTTAACGTTTCAGGCATATTTTATAGTTCCTCTTTAGGCACCCTTGCTTAATCCTTCGCTATTCATCGTCTGCTTTTCCTAACGCCCCCGGAGAGCCTATTAGCGTTCGCTGCGGTGAGCAGGTCACCACCATAATCAGCAGCGTTAAAATATAGGGCGCAGCATTGAACAAGTAATAGTAGCTATCGATGCCAACAGACTGAAACGCCGGTCCTATGGCCTGTGCGCCACCAAACAACATCGACGCCCACAAACACTGAATCGGATTCCACCGTGCAAAAATCACCAGCGCCACCGCCATCAACCCCTGCCCGCTCGAAATCCGCTCCGTCCATACCCCCGGATAGTACAGCGATAAACAAGCTCCCCCAATGCCCGCCAAAAAGCTGCCTGCCATAATACTCAACAGCCGCACCCGAAACGGTGAAATGCCCATGGCCAAAGCCGCCTGCGGACTATCGCCCACGGCCCTAACGTATAGCCCCCAACGAGTAGCGCGAAAGAACCATTGGAGAAAAGGCGCGATCGCAATCCCCAATAAAAACAACGGACTCACCTTTAGCGCAGCTTGGATCTGCGGCACCGTACTCCAAGCCCCCCAGTCAAACGTAAACAGCTGCGGGGCCTGGGGCTGAATAAACGGCTTACCCAAGAAAAACGCCAGTCCACTACCAAAAATAATCATGGCAATGCCCGTGGCGACATCATTCACGCGTCGCTGCTGCGATAGCCAACCCTGCAAAGCACCTAACGCCATACCCGCTATACCAGCGGCCAATACCCCCAACCACGGTGCCCAAAAGTTTCCCACCGTCGGGGCAGATAGGTAAGAGATGGCATAGGCACTCATCGCCCCCATCAGCAGCGTGCCCTCTAGGCCAAGGTTAATTTTGCCGCTCTTTTCAGTAATGCACTCACCCAAGCTAACGAACAAAAAAGGCGCACTGCCGCGAAGCATACCAGCCAAAATGCCGAGGGGGATACCGAAGAGACCGAGAGATTCTGTTGCCATGAGTTACCCTTTTGCTGCCTCCTGAAACCAGGGCAGTCGTCCATAGAGAGAATCGCTAAACAATACGCACAAGAAAACAATTCCCTGGAAAACCAAGACCGTCGCATCGGGGAGATCGTGCGATCGCTGTAAAATCCCACCGCTTGCTAAAATCCCGCCCAACAATACCGCAACGACAACCGTCGCCAGCGGATTATGCCGTGACACAAACGCCACCAAAATGCCTGCATAGCCATAGTTCGACACCAGCGATTCATTAATCCGCTTTTGCACCGCTGCCACCTCCACCATGCCAGCTAGCCCCGCTGCCGATCCACCCAAAAAGGTGATGGCCAACGTGAGCTTCCCGACCGGTAACCCTGCGATGCGAGCCGCCCGGATATTGCCACCCGCCGTCCGCGCCGCAAAGCCAAATGTTGTTCGTTGAATCAGAAAGTAAGCCAGCACGCAAACCACCAGACCGTAGAGCAGCCCAAAGTGAATGCGCGTACCCGGCAACACCCCTAGCCAGTTTGCCGGATCCAGCTCGGCAGAAGAGGGTTTGATGGTAAACGTTGCGTCGCGTAAAGGGCCTTCTACGAGATGGTTAAGGAACGCGATCGCAATGTAATTCAACAACAAACTGCTAATCGTCTCATTCACGCCCCGATAATGCCTGAGTGCACCAGCGAGCATAATCCATAGGCCGCCAGCGAGCATCCCTGTCATTGCCATCGCCAGCTTCACCATCAAGGGTGGCAGGGCAGTTCCCAACCCCAGGCCTGCGACGATCGCCCCCAAGCCCCCCATCACCAACGCCCCTTCATTACCAATAATCACCAACCCCAGCCGGGCGGGCAATGCCGTACACAGCGCCGTGAGCATCAGCGGTGCAGCTCGAATCAGCGTACTTTGCCACGCGCTCCAGCTGCCAAAGGCCGCCTTATAAATAGAGCCATAAACCGCCAGAGGATTGGCACCCGCCAGAAAGCAAAAAGCACCAAAAATGACGAGTGCAACGGCCAATGCTGCAATGGGCAAAAAAACAGATTCTAGCGATCGCCGCCAAAGGACGTTTCCCGAAGACGCGGTTGTTACTTTGGGCGGCTTGTGAGGGGGCACCCTAGGAGGCCTTACGATAGGAGAATCACCCATCAGCTACCCACGCTGCCTTTCACACCGTCCACGAGCCAATCCATTTTCTCCAGCTCTATATTTTGTTGTTCATACTTATCACCGGCGGCTAAAATCTCACCGCCCTTATTGTCTTTTAGTTCGCCGTTATAAATAACCAACTCATTTTTCAAAAACAATTCCTTCGCAGCTTCGGCATCCGCCTTGGCGGCATCACTCACCGCAGGGCCATAGGGCGCAAGCTTACAGAATTTATCTGCTAATCCCCCTCGGAACACATGGTCAATGTCCCCAGCCATCACGGACTTGCCTTCCACAAATTGCTCACCCAAAAAGGTGTAAATACTCACCCAGTCCCACTCAGCACTGGTCAAATATCCCTTGGGTGCTAGCGGTGACTGATCGGCATGGTAACCAGAAGAGAAAATGCCCCGTTTTTCAGCCGTTTCTATCACCACCTTAGGACTATCCACATGGCAGGTCACCACGTCTATGCCCTGATCGGCCATACTGTTGGTCGCTTCTGCTTCCTTCACAGGCAGCGCCCAATCCCCAGTAAACACAACTTGTGTCGTAATCGCTGGGTCAATCGACTTTGCACCTAGGGTAAAGCTGTTGATATTTCGCAATACCTGCGGAATCGGCTTAGCGGCCACAAAGCCGAGCTGTTTGGTTTCAGAGGTATGGGCCGCAACAATGCCAGCAATGTATTGAGCTTCGTCAATATAACCAAAATAGCTACCGACGTTTTCTGGGTGAACGCCCTCTTCGTACAGGCCACCCGCATGGAAAAATTGAACCTCTGGGAACTCTTTGGCCAATTCTAAAATGTATGGGTCATAGTAACCAAAGGACGTGGGAAACAGTACCGTGGCTCCGTCGATTTCAATCATGCTGCGCATGGTTTCTAGCACCGCCGAAGATTCAGGCACGCTGGCTTCTTCAACAATCTTAATCCCCGGCACCGAGGCCATGGCCTGAGCCCCTTCAGCATGGGCCTGATTGTAGCCAAAGTCATCCTTTGGCCCCACATAAATAAAGCCAACAACGACCTCGCCTGTGCCATCACCGCCTGCTGCGCCATCAGCCGCACTCTCAGCCGTACCCGAGGGCGAGCAACCACCCAGCTTAAGGGCACTGCCAAAGGCAGTGGTTGCCAGCAATCCTCGAATTACCTGACGTCTGGAAACTCCAATGGGTCTGCGGGGGGGCATGGGCTAAGGACTCCTCTATTCATAATTAGCAGAAGCTATCTCTCTAGGATTGAGAAGTTTTGGATTCTTTTTTGTATCGTAGATAGCAATTCAACAAAATGCATCGTTGTACCAGCCACCGACAAGGTGACACTGACCGCCAAACAAAACTTACCGCCAAACAAAATCGTCAAAGCCTCCTGCAACACTCAGCGACAGAAGGCTAATCCATACAGGCTCAGAAACACAAGCTCAAAAACTCGGCCCTGACCTAACCGAATATCTAGCCGGGTTACCCCATACTTTCCTCAAGTCAATTGACGACGGGACAACCTCGACGCTCGATGGTTAACAAACCAAAGACTTACCAAGAAAAAGAGGAAAGCACTCGTACTTTCTGACACTTCAACCATGGGATATTGCAATAAAGTGTCTACATAGGGCGTTAATATCTTCAGCATCAAATAGTTAACCATGAAGAAACCACCGATAGAGAGCGGAACAATCGGGAACGCAATCCTCTCCAATCGCTTCCTAGCGGGACCAAAACACTGATAAACAGTAGGAATCAGGCAGCAAAAAGAGAACCAAAACAGTGAGAACATTCGGGTTACAGTGAACATCTGTTTCCAGCCACTTACCCTGGCTCCATTTTCATCCCTGTCGTTCCAGAAGCTCAGGTTATGAAAGTTAAGCTCATCCTGGGTATTGATCGCCTTCAGCCCTTCAGGGGTAGGAATGTCAAAAATTCGCTGCCCCCAGCTAATTTCCTCAAAGAAACCGAGCAAAAAAACAAGCCCTAGCAAAAGGAAAAGAGTATTTCTGAAGCTAAACGGCTTCCCCCGTTTACGCCCTTTCCAAAAGTTCATTAGGAACAAGACGCCTGAGAACAAAAAGAGAAAGGCACCTGCGTACTCAAAGAAACCATCCTCTCTCGCTAAAGCCACCACGCTTTGAGTATTGGGAATGATGAAAAATATGCCATAGGCGAAAAGCAGCCAGGCAACTGCGGCATAAACATATGGTTTTAAAACCTTTTTAGATAAAGCATGATGTGTGGTCATAAACTGTCTGCACCCCTAAAACATTTATTTTTGTACTTATAAAGCCTTTGGTTCTGGTGTCATGAAAGGACTTGGGCTTACCCCACTCCCCCACCAGAAAAAGAGCTTTGCTAATCCATGACACAAGTGCATACTGTTGTAGCCCAAACAAAAAGGCCGAACATAAACAAGTCTGAGCGCCCCATGGCCGCCCAGAGCCGTAACCACCCAGAGGAGAAGTTCTCCTCCCCACAGGCAGCTTCTTTACCCAATGTTAACTACGCCTTAACTCTAGTGCACAATACTTAACGACCTTATTACCCCCTCCGTTTCACCCATACTCACGGATAGGCCAATCGATTAAAGCCATCCTTATGACAGGTATTTAACGATTAACGCAAGGGTTCTTGGACACTGCAACTGAGGCTAGATTCTGGCTACGCTTACCCAGGTAAACCATCCATATTTTCTTAATATTTAGTTAACTAAACTTTAACAAAAAACCATAATTTATCTCTATCGGGAAAATTTGGGAACTTTGTTGTTCAAAAATTCGTCTGTATGATTTTTTTGTTTTGTGCTGTGCTAAGCCTCTACGTGCTGATCCACCACTCACTGATCCACCACTCACTGATCCACCATTCACTGGGCCAACACGCTTGAGGAAAAACAACGCAATGCCCACCCTAGAAAGAAACAATGCAAATTGCTGAATTAAAGCACCCTACCAGAGGCCAAGCGACTTAAATACCGTCCCATGCCTGCTCGCCCCAGCCACTGTTCCCATTTCTCTTTGAAGATCGAATCCTTGACCAGAATCCTTACCTAAAATCCTCGTTTAGAAAGATTCTGTTGCGCTCAGTCGATAATGGCAGCTCTTTCAGTTACCTTATTAATGACGTTTTCTATTTATTTCACTCTATTGTTTTTTCTGTTGTTTTTTATAGGCGGCCCAACCACCTATCTCTGAAATATCGGGGTAGCCATTCTCTTCAATGAGCTTTTGTGGGTAAAGCATAGCGATCGCACTGCCCCCATTCTCCAGCGTCACGGCCTCTGGATACATATCCGGCGGCTCCGTAGAGACCAAATAGTCATACTGCTCGGCAGTCAGCTCATACAGCTCTCCTGGGATCGAAATTCCGCCAGTTTCCACGGCATAAATGCCAGGGTGCCAGCCATTTTTTACAGCATGTAATCGATACTGCGCAGCCGTTTTAGCCTCTCCTTTAAAGGTTGCCGATTGTAAATTGCCATGGTCTGGCTGGCCCCGTAGCGCCGAGCCACAAATAAACACAACCTTATGCTCTTCTGCCTGAACGGTCATCGCAGTATTTCCTCTTTAAAGCTGGCCTACGCTAGCTGACCTACTCTACAGCTAGCCAATACTTCTGTACCTTATTTCTCCACCTGGGCGCTTTGCAAGCTGTACCGTCCGCTACAGAAATAAAGCCCCTTAAACCTTTATATGTGGTGGAATTGAGTATCTATCGCCCTATGGTTACTACCACTCAGCCAAATCCCCAGCCGAACCCCCAGTCCAACCCCCAGTCCAACCCTGTGCCTAACCCCTTAAGATCAAACCCAGTACAGGCCAGTGCAACACAAACCGACTCAGCGCAGGTTAACTCAGTTTCGGGATTGGCTGAGTCAATCACTGGTAATCCCATGGCTGATGCATCTTTACCTGATGCTGAGCGCCCTAATGCGCTGAGCGCCCTGCGGATCAACGGTGAGCGCCTGATGGCGACTTTAACCGAAGTTGGCGCGATTGGGCAGTTGGAAAACGGAGGGGTGAGAAGGCTCGCATTTAGCCCAGAAGATTGCCAGGCCCGCAATCGCCTTCAGCAGTGGATGGAAGCAGTGGGCATGCGTGTGCGGATAGATACCGCCGGAAATTTGATTGGGCGCTATCCAGGGCGTTTTCCTGAGGCGGCTGCGATCACCACCGGCTCTCACCTCGACACAGTTCCCAATGCCGGTATTTACGATGGCACCTATGGCGTTCTCGCTGGGTTAGAAGTGGTTCGCACCCTCCATGAAAACAACATTCAGCTGGATCACCCTTTAGAAGTGATTATCTTTGCTGACGAAGAACGCACCATGATCGGCAGCAAAGCCATGGCCGGACGGGCCAGCTTAGACCCACACCACTACGATCATCCTCACTACGCTCCTATTGAACCGAGCCTACAAAGTATTGGGGGAAATTGGGCACAGCTGCCCCAAGCAGTTCGGCAACCCGGCTCTATGGCGGCTTTTGTAGAACTCCATGTAGAGCAAGGCCCGGTGCTCGAAGCCGAGGGAAATCCCATGGGTTTGGTCACAGGTATTGTGGGCCAACGGCGTTATATCATCACGATAGAGGGCCAGGCCAGCCACGCGGGCACAACCCCCATGAACATGAGACAAGATGCCTTGGTTGCGGCCTCTCAGATAGTACTGGCCGTGAACCGGCTAGGAAACTTGCAAAATGACGAGCTCAGCGGTGAGCAAGTGGCCACGGTAGGAGCCATGAAACTCTCTCCCAACGTTGCCAATACGATTCCAGGTCACATTGAGATGACCCTGGAAATTCGCGATCTCTCTAACGATTGCCTCGATCAAATGATGACCATGCTAGAAATGGATCTTGAAGAGATTGCGGTGACGACCCAAACGCGCATTCGGATCAAGGGTCAGCTAAGAAACGAGCCCGTTCCCGTCAACTCTCACATTTTCAACACCATCACCCAAGCCTGTAAAAAGCTGGGTCTCAAGGGCCATGAACTCCCTAGCCGTGCCGGCCACGATGCCCAAATCATCGCTGATATCACAGATATGGGGATGATTTTTGTGCCGAGTCAAGCAGGCATTAGCCACGCTGAAACCGAATACACCCACCCTGCCCACTGTATTCAGGGGACCAATGTTCTGTTGCACACACTGTTAGAGCTCGATCAACACTATCGTTGCAGTGCCCACAGTGAGGATTCGCAGTGAAGATTCGCAGTGAGGATTTGTAAAGAGAACTGGCCTGCAAGGATTGGTCGTGAGGATTTGTAAAGAGAATTTACAAGGAGGGCTTGTAAAGAGAGACTGTTAATGTCATGTTTTGTTTGCGCTTGTTATCGAGCTTGTTCCCATAGAGCTTGTTCCTAAATCTGTTAATAGGTCTGTTCCTGTGACGATAAGTCCCCCCCCTGCCGGAACTCATTCTGAGATGCGCACGCCCCACCCCAAGGCGACAGTAGCCAATGTTGCTGCGGGTGTCTCTTTGCGCTCGGTAACTAAAAAATACGGCGACTTTACCGCGATAGAAAATATCACATTAGATATTCCGGCTGGGGCGTACTGTTGCTTATTAGGCCCAAGCGGCTGTGGAAAAACCACCGCGCTGCGGATGATTGCCGGGCATGAAGCGGTGACCTCAGGGGAGGTGCTCATCGGCGACCAGCCCGTCACGCAACTGCCACCGGCAAAACGAAACACCGCCATGATGTTTCAAAACTATGCACTTTTCCCCCACAAAACCATTTGGAAAAATGTAGAGTTTGGCCTAAAAATGAAAGGTCTCGCAGCCACAGAGCGCAAGCAGCGCGTGGGCGAAATTTTAGAGCTGGTAGGACTAAGCCACACGGCTGATCGTAAACCCAGCATGCTCAGCGGCGGTCAGCAGCAACGAATTGCCTTGGCCAGGGCTCTGGTCACTCGTCCCCAGGTGCTGATGTTGGACGAACCACTCAGTGCTCTAGATGAAAACCTCCGGGTGAAAATGCGCGGAGAGCTCAAGAAAATTCAGCAGCAGTTTGGACTGACTTTTATTCAGGTAACCCACCATGTGGAGGAAGCCTTCTCTCTCTCCGATCAAATTGTTGTGATGAACCATGGCCATATCGATCAGGTCGCAACGCCTTTAGCACTGTTCAATGAACCAGCCTCTCAGTTTGTCGCTAAGTTTATTGGCGATAATAATATTTTTGTTGGGAAAGTGACGAATGCTGTTGCAGATGGTGAAGAGAGGGATCTGATTGAGTTAGAAATTGAAGGCGTTGGGAGACTCCTTTGCAGAGGTATTGCCACACCCCAAGGATCGGAAGCTGCCTGTTCGGTCAGGCCCGACTTAGTTCAGCTGCTCGCAGTGGATGATACGGCGAGCGATTCAGCAAATGGGCTCTCCAGTACATCATCAGCGCCTAAAGCTAATCACGTTAGAGCCCGAATTACCGATGTTGAACTGACCGGCTACGTCATCCGTGTGTCACTCATTCTAGAAGCGACCGGACAGCCGCTACTGTACAAGACTCGCACCACCGACTGGATGACATCAGGTCTGCAAGCAGGCCAGCGGGTGACGGTTCAATGGTCAGCTGAAGATAGCGTGTTTCTTCCTTATTAGCGCTTTTCTCAGCTTTTCTTAAAGTTTGTTGTTTCACTTTGGTATCCTACTTTTCTGTTTCGCTTTGTTGTCTCACTTTGTTCTCTCCCTTTGTAGTTTCTTAGAGTAACTGTAAAAAATGCCCAAGTTTACCCGTCGTCGATTGATTCAAACTGGTCTTGCTACTGGTGCAGCCCTCGCCACAGCCCGCTGTGGTAGTAGCCCCAGCACTGAGGAGGCCCCCTTAGGAACGCCTAATAATCCAGCCCCTGGGCCTGAAGTCAACGCGAACAAAATTAAGGATGTCACGCTGCGCTTTATCGGCACAGGAGTTGCTCAAGTCAATGACATTCGTGATAAGGCACAAGAAGATCTCGGCTTTAACATTGAGCTAAAAGCACTGAGTACAGAAGAGAACAATCAAATTGCCATCACTCAGCCTGATCAATACGATATGTTTGATGGAGAATACTTCAGCTTACCGCTGGTAATCCCGTCTGGGAACTTGCAAGCCATTGACGTTAAGCGCATGAAGAACTTTGACAAAATTGTCTCTTTCTTCACCACAGGCGAATTTAACGGTAAGCCTGTTGAAAATGCTCAAGGCACAGCGCCGATAAAAGTCATGTACCTCACCGGTAAAGACTCTAAGGAATTTTCCGCAACCCCGACTGATTGGGCGACCATGATTCCCTTTCAGTACAATGCTGATACCCTAGGCTACCGTCCTGACTTGGTCAGCAAGGAAATCACCTCCTGGGCCGACTTATTTGACCCAGCCTTTAAAGGCAAAACCTCCATTCTGGACATTCCTTCCATTGGCATTATGGATGCGGCCCTCGTCGTAGAATCTGCTGGGCTCATGACCTTTGGTGATAAAGGCAACATGACCAAAGCAGAGATTGACCAGATTACCGACATCTTAATTGAACAAAAAAAGAACGGCCAGTTTCGAGCTTTTTGGAAAACGTTTGATGAATCGGTGAATCTCATGTCATCTGGCGAGGTGATTCTCCAGTCGATGTGGTCTCCCGCTGTAACCGCCGTAAAATCCAAAGGCATTGAGTGCATTTACGCGCCCCTAAAAGAAGGCTATCGCGCTTGGGGTGGCGGCATTGGCCTCTCGAAAAACTTAGAAGGACCTGCCTTAGATGCGGCCTACGCCTATTTGGACTGGACACTAGACGGCTGGATGGGTGCTTTCTTAGGACGCCAGGGCTACTACAGCGCAGCACCTGAGACGACAAAAACAGCGATGTCGCCAGAAGAATGGGATTTTTGGTACGAAGGAAAACCTGCTGCTGTCGATATGGTCGATCCGTTTGGCACAACTCTTGAAAAAGCGGGTGCCGTGCGTGATGGGGGCTCTTTTGAAGAGCGCATGGGTAACGTTGTGGTTTGGAACTCAACCATGGATGAACAGGTTTACTTAGTTCAGAAGTGGAACGAGTTTATTGCAGCGTAGGCTTATTTACCCAAATTTAGGCGGCTCGCTCCATTAAGCCATCCCCAACAGGCCATCCAAACGTATGTACAAAACCTGGAAAACGCTTCAGCCTTACCTGCTGGCGACACCGCAAACACTCATTTTTCTGATGTTTTTGGTGTTCCCAATTGTCATGATTTTCGTCGTGAGCTTTTGGGAGTTCAATGGCTATGCCATGACACCAGCCTTCACGCTGGATAACTACATCAACGTATTTACGTCGCAAGTATCTCTATCGACCTACTTAAATACGTTTAAGTATGTTGCGTTGGTGTGGACCGCTTGCTTGGCGATCGCATTTCCAGTGGCCTATTTTCTGGCATTTTGTATAGAAAAAGAGAGCCTGCGGATTCTGCTGTTCCTGCTATGCACCATTCCCTTTTGGACCTCGAACATCATTCGCATGATTTCTTGGATTCCACTCCTGGGCAGAGAGGGGCTGATCAATCAGCTCCTACTAAATATAAACCTGACCGAACAGCCCGTTGAGTGGCTGCTTTATTCAGACTTTGCCATTGTTTTGGGAATGGTGCATCTCTACAACTTTTTCATGATTGCCCCTATCTTCAACAGCATGATGCGGATAGATCGCACGCTGATTACGGCAGCTCGCGATATGGGCGCGTCTGGCTTTTCCGTTCTAAAAGAAATCATCATTCCCCTTACTGCACCAGGCATTGCCATCGGCTCTATTTTTGTGGTCACGCTGGTGATGGGTGAGTACGTTACCGTCAGGCTCATGGGCGGGGGGCAGTCGGCCTCTATTGGCAAGCTCATCAGCACCCAGATTGGGAGCTTGCAGTATCCTTTAGCAGCCGCAAACGCGGTGATTCTGCTCCTAATTACCCTCGTATTAGTGACGGGCATTTTGCGGGTTGTGGATATTCGCAAGGAGCTTTAGTCAACTCTGTTGTCACCCCCACTTCAATTTCCCGCCTGTTATCGCCCTCTATAACCGTCACTCTATAACCAATGGCTAAGCGCTCCCCTGCCTTTTATATCCTTGCCGCTTTTTTTGGACTGTTTGTCCTCTTTCTGTATGGCCCGATGTTAGCCATTTTCACCCTTTCACTTCAAGGGCCCGATGGCGCACTGACCTTTCCCTTACGAAGTTTTGGGTTTTACTGGCTGGGCCAGGTTTTCCAAGAACAGCGGGTGGGCAGCTTTGTGGAATCTTTTCAGCGCTCTTTTTTATTGGGCTTATTAGTCGTATCGATTGCCATTGTTGTGAGTGTAATGGCCAGCATGGCGTTTCGGCGTCGTTTCAGGGGCTCAGTCCCCCTATTTTATCTGACGATTTCTAGCCTAGTGGTCCCCGGCGTTCTCATCTCTTTAGGCATTGGGATTGTTTTCCAAGTACTCAATATTCAAACCAACTGGTTTTCTTCTGGTTTGGGGGCTCATCTTACCTGGACCGTCCCCTTTGCATTTTTAATTATGCTCGGTGTCTTCAACCGATTCAATCCGTTTTATGAAGAAGCCGCCCGTGATTTGGGTGCTAACGATATAAAAACGTTTCAAGAAGTCGTTCTGCCATTGATTCTTCCTAGCCTCGTGGGTGTGGCTTTATTGGGCTTCACACTTTCATATGATGAGTTTATTCGGACCTCCTTAGTCTCAGGGCAAAAAAACACGTTGCCCTTAGAGATTTTTGGTATGACAACCAATGTAACCTCACCGGCACTCTACGCGTTGGGGACACTCACAACCCTATTTTCAGTGACGATGATAGCAGCTGGATTTGGAGCCTTTAAGGCACTGAATCGCAATTAAATACGGCTATCTTCCGCAGATAATGGGAGCTTTCTAGGCCGTAATGCTCTGGGAAGGTCCTGCTTTTCTCTTTTTCTCTAAAGACAAGATTTAAGGGTCCTGTCAATCATAACAATAACAGCCCTGCCTGAAATCTATGAGTTCCGGGCAGGGCTGTTATTGTTCTAAAAAGAAATCCCTAGCAATCCCTGGAGAAAGAATCTCAAGGATGTCTAATGGAGACACCAGTAGAGACGCTAGCGCCTTGGCCTATACCGACGACGAGACCGAGCCTTTCGTTGATTTCCTAGATATTTAAAAGAACGCCTCAAATTCGGGAGACCCAGGCTTACCATGCCACTTAGCATTCCTGCAAAACCTAAAGGTAACTGCCGCGAGTTAGCTTGGGAAAACTTCGCTGTGGCGTCCCCTTGACCTCTGCTATTCTGCATCATGTTCTGCACATTGCTTTCAATGGTAATCGGCATTCTCCGCTCAGGGGAACGGTGATTGGCCACCACTAAAGACAACAACCCAATGACGATAAACGAGCTGAGATGGTTCATTGACTTGTCCATGCGAGAGGGTTCTGCATGGGTGCTGTAGGTTTTTACAATGAACCAAATAAAGATACCAACAGCCGCTAACAGCGCAATATTGTTGATGACAGGTGTGGCAGCAAAGGTGTAAATGGCCCCTTCGGTTGGACCATCAAGGACACCATTAAACTCTTCGATAGTGGAAAACGGGCTGGACATAATCAACCTTCCTTAAGCTCCTTTCCAGAGCACTACAACATGGGAGCATTACGACATGGGAGCATTACGACATGGGCAAACTAGCCTGGGGAACAGACGCGGTAGACACAGTTCTCCCCCCATTTTCTTCAGCAATGATGGGATACTCTGGGTATCCTTCTAATCCAAATTCCGACAGGTCCAGACCACCGATTTCTTCTTCAGGGGAGACCCGCAGCATACCCAGCTTTTTCAGAACAAAGCTTGTACCGTATCCCGGAATAAACCCTAAAATAACGGTGCAAACAACCGTGCCCACGAGCTGACCAAAAAAGCCTGTCAGCGGAATCCCATCGCCTTGGGGATAGCCTGTTGCCATAACGCCCACGGCCATCGCACCAATCACACCGCAGTAACCATGCACGGCAAAGGCACCCACCGCATCATCAATGCCAGCCCTTTCCACAGCACCACCCACAAAAGGCATGGTGTAAGCGCCAATGAACGCAATCAGAATAATGATGGCAGGGCTGTAAAGATCCAATCCCGCACCGACGGAGATAATGCCCGCCAGTCCACCAGAGATGGTGTAAAACGGATCCGCTTTGGAAGCAATATAAGCACCCACAATGCCTGAACACAAAGCCAGTGTTGTATTCACGCCGACAGAGGCTAGCGTCATCGGCGTGCCGTAAATGGTAATTTCTCCCGTTTGCCCCGGCACAAAAATCACGCAGGCAGCGAGGAAGGCATAAAACCCGACAAAAATTAGCATCAGCCCGACCATCGTCAGCGGCAGGTTGTGGGGCAAAATGGTCTTCGGCTTACCGGCGCTATCAAACTTACCAATGCGAGGCCCAAGGTTGATGAGAACGCCCAGCGCAAAAAAGCCTGCAACGCCGTGTAAAACAGCTGAACAGCCAAAGTCATGGTAGCCAAACTGCGTGAGAAACCACCCATAAGGATTCCAGCCCCAGGCGGCAGCAACAACCCACGTGAAAGAACCCAGCACCACTGCAAGAATGGCGTAGGCACCTACCTTTATTCGCTCAATCACCGCACCCGAGAGAATAGAGGCCGTCGTCATTGCAAACAGGGCAAAGGCAAACCAGAAGACACCTGTCAGGTTATCGGCGACATTAGGCCCAAGGGCTGGAGACCAAGGATAAGAAGCTTGAACTAAGCCCAACACTTCTCCCACAACCCCTTCAGAACTAGGGTCTGTCCAAGGGCCAACAATGCCACCTTGTAGAGGAAATAGGGGGAAGGCGTTGTATACCCACCAACCAAAGAAAAAGAATGTGAGACCAATAATCGAGAGGGTCAATAAGTTCTTAACCATTGTGGCCAAGACATTTTTGGAGCGAGAAGCCCCACCTTCGTAAGCTAAGAAGCCCACATGGATAAGAATCATGAAAACGGAAGCCCAATAATAGTAGGATTCCGATACGAACGTTGCGAGAAATTCTTGCGATTCAGGAGTCATAGACGCTCCGACCTATAGCGATAGTGCAAAAGGGATAATGCAAAGGAGATCGTACAAAAGAGGCTACACGAAAGAGCCTGGCCAAAATGAGGGTGTGCAACAGGGTAATTGAAAGCGTTGAAACAAGCCTCTATTTAACAGGAAAGACAATTTTTCAGAAAAGAAAAACAGTTAAAACTGGCAGTACCTTCAGAAAGCAGAAGTCAAAGTCAACGACAATGGGGAGACGCTTACTTTAAACCTCTGAAGCCTAGCGTTAGCCAACTTGTTATAACGAGAGTATGCAACGTCCGTGAAACACAAGCTGTAGTCCTCAATACTGAAAGACCGTAATTTTGAGCGAGCTCAACGAAACCATTGAATCAGTGACAACAGGACTCTTTTGCCGGAGAAGGTGGGACATCATTCGCTGGATTTTCATCAAAGAAATTCAGCGGCTTGAGCATAAAACCAATCGTGGCTACAGGCATCACAGGCCAGTCTTCTGCTCTAGGAGAATGGCTGTGGGCAAAGGTGTACCACACCACAATATCGGTGTCTTCTACACTGCGATTGCGGCTAGTCCAATGGGGTAACCCGGCTCCGCCTGGATTCTGGTTAGGATAATCACCTGCAGGATACTTTTCATCTTCGTGGTAGGGCGTCACCCATAGGTGCTGGCTCATGTAAGCAGCCCGCTTGCTAACGCTGGCCGCGGGCTGTGCCAACGGTAGGGTATTCTCTCCTGGCATCAGCTTGTAAGCTGTGGGGTAGCCCATGGCATTTCTTTTAGCATGGTTCACAACCTTCCAATAGCGCCCTTTCACCGGATCTATCCGCCGCTGCGCGGCCTTTTCTGTCGGTAATAAGGTGGATTTGGCATAAAAGGCATTGCCGTAAGGATTGTCGATATCTTCTGCGGGCACAATATCCACTTCATAGACAGAATTCTGATTGCCATCTATGCACATATCCATACGCACGTTAAAAATATGCTGGTGAATAGGTGCATTGAGCTGGGGCGCGATCAGGGTGCCGTATTGGGGCACTTCGCCAGGCATAACAGCGGCAGTACTGACAACGCCTGTCAGCTTCACTTCGTATTGAATCGTGCCATCTTGATAAAAGTACCAGTAAAAGCCGTACTCGTAGTTTCCTACGGTAGCAATAAAGGAGATAACTAAGCGACGCGATCGCCTCACTTCAGTTTGTTCTGTACGCCAGTCCATGTGCTTCCACAAAATGCCAAAATCTTCCTCGTGCAAACAAATGGCATTTTCAATCTTGGCGACTTCACCGCGAGAGTCTGTTATGAAACCATCAAAATAGTAAATATCTCCTAGACAATCACAGCCCAGGGTCAGAGAATTTGCCAGAGAACCGATGCCATATTCACCGACATCAAAGGCATTTTTACGATAGTGGTGAGGGGCTGGATCGCCGTAGGGCACGGTCATTTCAGCCAGAGAAGCTCGGTAGAAGATAGGACGGACTTCCTCACCATCTTGATAGGTAACGTTGTACAGCACCAGCCCTTCACGCGGCGTAAATCCGACCCGAATATTCCATTTTTGCCAGCTAATCTCATGATCATTGACCTCAAAACTGGGGCCTTCTGGCTGCACAATTTCTAGTGGCTTAAGATCTGTTCTGTAGTTTTTAACATACTCAGGCGTGTAGTTCCCATCCTTCGGTGGAAGAGGCACTACACCGTAGTCCTCAACCCGAATCACCTCCATTTTGTTTAAGTCAACCACCGGAATAACGCCTTCGATTGGCCTCGCGTAGCCGTGGTCTGTCGGATTAGCCCGCACCCAGCACAGTGCCCTTGAAAGGCGCATGCCCTCTTCCTCGGCAATGCCGTAGTGACCGGCTGACCAAGGGTCCACCATGACCAAGTCCGGATTGGTAATACCGCGTTTGGCAATGGCGGCTTGGAACTCAGGGCTTGCTTTCACAGCCGCCTCGCACTCGACAAATTCATCGAGCATAATTGGCGGCTGCACATTTGGAATGTAGTCCCAAGAAACCATTCGACCATCAGTCAACGACACCACCGCTTCATAGGTTCTTCCCGTTGAATTATCGAGCAGCACGACAAAGGCCTGACGCTCAATCTTCTGTCCAGCCTCAAAGCTTAAAACGCCGTCTTTAGTAGGCTCTTGCAAACAAACACTGGCAAAGCGTACCGCTTCACTGAGAGAACTCTTTTCTTTAATGATGGCCACCGCTGCTGAAATCTCTTCAGGCGTTAGCGGCTCTAACGGATGGCTGACACTGGGCAAAGAAAACTGTTTTTCCTTAGGCTTCTCTTGAATAAACGTCATAGGAAGATTTCCAATAGGATAAAGCGTAGTGGCACTGAGGGCTTGAACTGTTGAGCTATTTAACTGTTGAATTCTTTGACTAAAGCTAAAGTCACTAGTGCTGTGTCAATGCTCAATGTTAGGGCCAGGTTTGTAGGGGCATTAGGGAGATTGGGGGAATTGGGGAAACGTATTTAAACCGTGCGCCCCACCTCCCCAATGCCCCTAATTTCCCCACTGCCCATTCCCTAATTCTTAGGCTTGACGCTGCACTAGATTTAAGGCTGAGGGGTTAAAGCTAAGGCCGATCTACGCGGCAACCTTTTCTGGAGAACTCAGTTGGTCTGGGCAATACTCAGCCAGGTGGGGGCTGCGATAGCCATCTTTTTGCCAGAGCACAGGGAAAAAACTCTCGTCCATGTCAGTGCTGCCCAATCGCTTATAGCGACCGTAGATATAGCCCGCTGGATTTGTTGGATGAAACTGTGCACTTGAAGGAATGGTGTGCAAACCAATGCTATGAAACGTACCTTCGGTGCGCGTTGTTTTGCACAGGCCGTGCCAGGTGCGTCCATGGTGAAAAGCACAGCCCCCTGCGGGCACTTCAACCACGACGAGTTCTGGCTCGTCAACACCGGCATTCTCAGCGGCCTGAAGCATGGCCCAGCGATAGTCTTTTTTCGGCGCATGAAATTCACCCTCAACCGTTGCTAGCGGCCATTTATGAGAGCCCTTCACATATACCAGCGTGCCATCGGCAGCGGCAGCATCGTCCAAAGCAACCCAACAGGTCATCATCTCAGCAGGATTCAAATAATCGATATAGGCACCGTCTTGATGCATGGCGATCGCTTTAGCACCCGGCGGTTTCATCCAAAGGCTGTCTTGGCCAATGCGAGCACCATCCCAACCGGCTAACGTCGCCGTCAGTCTGCCAATTTCAGCAGAGAGCACCAGACTGGCGATCGTACGATCGCATTTCCAAGCATTACACATCTCTCGGGTCACATCTGGCAGACTCAGCCCCGGTCGCCAATGCCACTCATCGGGATAAAGGCCCGTTTCAAACTCTCCACCAAACAGCGGTTCCATACGGACAGCAAGACGCTCCGCAAAGTCAGGCGGGATAAAATTCTCAAGGATTAAAAAACCATCTGTTTGAAACTGCTCGATTTGCGTGGGAGAAAGGCTGATCGGCTGATAGCTCATGGTGATACACAAAAACTCTGAAAGACCACAGACTGATGTGTGATGGTTGACAAAAAGGCTCTAGAAAACCTTACACTTGTCATAATAAGTTTATTGATTTAAGAAACGGTACTCTTCGCTACCTTTCCCAACCAAACAGCAATTAGAAAAACAGAAAATTCGAGAAGGTTGCTAAAGGAAATAGCCTGAGAAACTAGCCAGAAAAGGTGTAATCGAACAGGCTTTGGAGAAACCGAAAACAAGGAAAATGGAAATGCAATCTACCGAAACTTTGTCAGCAAATGTTGAAATGTCAGAAGCTCAACCATCTCTGACAAAACAGACTGGCTATCTCAACATTGTGGCCAGTGACTTTGATGCGCGGCCCATGAGCTATCTCAATGAGGAGGGCTATCGAACGGGATATGAGCCCGAACTTGCGAGAATTGTGTGCGATCGCCTCAATCTCATCCCAAGGTGGCACAACCTCCCGATGGAAGACTTCTACACTAGCTTAGACCCTTCAAAAAATACCCCGTATGACGTTGTTTGGTTTAACCAAGCCATTACACCCGAGCGCCAAAAAGCAGTCTCTTTCACCCAGCCCTATGGTCTCTTTGACGAAGCCGTACTAGTAAAACAATCGAGTGCAGTATCTACCCCCGAGCAGCTCGCCAATCAACGAGTTGGGGGGCTAGCGGATAGTACAAACATCGCCCTCGTCAAGGGCTTTGAGGGCGCTCAGGCGGTGCCGTATCCGGGCAGTGACAAAGTGCTTCCAGAGATGTTAGCGGCCTTAAGGGCAGGAGAGATCGATGCGCTGATTGATGATGAGCTAGTACTGGTGGTCGCCGCCGAAGAAGATGAAAACTTGCGCTTGGCGTTTAGTTTGCCAACTAAAGCCCCCTTTGCCATTGGCGTCTCGAAAACACAGCCCCTGCTATTGGAGCAGCTAGACACTATACTCTCTGATCTGCTCGCTGATGGCACCCTAGCCGAGCTATGGAAAACGTGGATTCCGTGGAAGCCTTTTCCTTTCTCGTAGCACCAGATACATTCTTGTCATAACAAGTTGGCTTTACTTAAACGATAACTTTCAAATATCTCAAACACCTAACGATTATCCATTAATTACGGAGAGCCCCACCGTGACCGGAGTGATTACCAGAGCCAGCACCGCAGCGCCCATATCGGCGGCCTCAACAGATTTAACCCGCTACGTTCAGGCTGACGGTAGAGATGAAAAAGTTCGGCAGGTGCGCGCCAAAATCGATGAGCTGGGCATTCAATACATTTACTACCAGTTCATTTCTATTACCGGCAAAATTACTGGCAAAGGTGTGCCCGCCGATCACTGGGAAACAACGGCTAATGGCGGGATTCAGCTGGTATATGGCGCGACGGTGAACCTGGCGATTAACCGTCAGCAACAGTATTTGGGCTATGGCCCTGAGTCAGCTGAGCTAGTGGCTATTCCGGATGTAGATACGTTTTGTCAGCTGCCTTGGGATAAGCGGGTCGCAAGGGTGTATTGCGTGTGTTTTCGCAATCGTGAAGAGGAAGAAGACCCCGGTGCATTTCTCACGGCGGACTGTCGCGGCAATCTGATGCGATTGCATGAGGCCTTTCAGGCCAAGCACGGGCTACAGTTGCGTCATGGCTGTGAGCCAGAAATGATGTGGCTGAAAAGAGGTCCCGATGGTCAGCCTGACGGCGGCGTGACCAAGCCCAACTGCTATCACATCGATCAGTTTGAAGAGCTGCGTCCGGTATTCTTAAAGGTGATTGAATATAGCCGGGCGATGGGTCTGGATATGATTCAGGGTGACCATGAGGATGCACCGGGTCAGCTAGAGCTGAACTTTATGTATGACGATGCCCTGAGGACGTGCGATCGCCTCACGACATACCGACAAATTTGTGCCCAGGTTGCCCGAGAGTTTAATCTCATTGCCTGCTTTATGTCCAAGCCTTTCCTTGGAGTATCCGCCTCCGGGTGCCATCACAATCTCTCTTTGTGGCGAGGGGGAGAGACCATCCTCAAAACATTTGGCATGGAGAGTTTGCCTGGACTCGAAGGCAACTACACCTATCACCAGGGCGGGGAAAACACGTTCATGCCGCTGCCGGATGATTCTCCTCGCATACCAGGCCCCATTGGCCTCAACTGCATTGGTGGTGTGATCGCCCACTTAGGCGCACTCACGGCAGTAGGTTGCTCCACTGTAAACTCTTACCGTCGCCTGTGGGATGCGGGCTTTTGGGCGCCCGTTTACTCCGACTGGGGCTATCAAAACCGTACCTGTGGACT
>JBCDAG010000069.1:0-22700 GCA_039186165.1 Cyanobacteria bacterium P01_F01_bin.53 | reverse complement strand
TCCATTCTGGCACGACTGCCAACAACAAATGCAACAATTGATAAGCCTCAATCGCGGCAAAATCGAATATTATCTGAGGGGCCTGAGGGCTATGAAAGCTGTATTACAAGCCTTGTAGCCATTGTGTCACCCCTTCAGCGTGCCAGCATAAATTTCATCTACGAAACCGATTTATAAAACACTTTCCAGCTTACGCACATGACTCATTTCCATGCATCTATACGAAAAAGAGCGATGACAGCCTAGATGTGCTTGTATCCGCTGAACAAATCAACAATTCGACCTCAGTAGAGCAGCTGCAACACCAAATTTTCGTCGCCCTCTCTACTCGATTTGGTATTTGACCTATCATTTCTTCGATAGTGAGTTGGATAAAGCAAAGCCTGTAAGTGATTAGTATACAGTCACGCGATCACGTCACTTAGCGAAATATACATAGTCCTGTAGCGAATCGCTAGAAATAGTTCGCTGGAGAAGATGGTGCAGAAGAAGCGTTGGATCGATCACTGCGATCACTCAATCGCAGCGTCTCTGGCACATACTTCTCCAGCATCTGCACTAACACTACCAACGCACCCAGCAGTAGGGCAGCATACACATCCCCACCCCAACTATCGTGCAGCCACTCAAAAGCACCTGTCATATCAGAGCCGTGAAAATACGTGAGGGTGGCATTGCGAATAATATTGCCCATCACGCTAACGCCGATAATACCGACAAAAAATAGGCCAGTCCTTAGACGAGAGCGGGTCAGTCCCGTCCAATAGGTCAATATCAAACCCATGTACAGGCTAGTAAAGAGCATTTTCAGCCCTACACAGTGAGGGGCAACCTCCACAAGCCGCTCACTCACCGACAAATAAATGCCATTCACCTGTACATCCACCCCAAACTGCAACAAAATAAAGCCTGCACTCGCAGCAATGAAGCTCTGCATAGGCAACATATAGGGCTCTAACAAGTAGGGTAGCTGGGTAGGCGTAGAGAGCAATAACAGCACCCAGGGGAAAAAGCATAGACGCAAGCCAGCAGGCCCTTTCAGCACCAAAAATAAACCGGTCAGCATTAAAGGCAATGACAGGTTCATTAAATCCAACAGGTTACTGTTGTAAAATATTGCTCCCGCAAACAGCACAGGATAGGCTAACCAATAGGCCTTGAAGGGGAGCGCGTTCCATTGCGATCGCCGCTCCCAAACCAAAAAGCACGCAAACGGAATCCCTAATAGTCCGTGGCTAAAATATTCATGCTGAATACTAATCGATTTTGACACCCAGCCATCCACCCAATGCCAAAGCAAAGGACCATAGAGCACACCAATCAAAGCAATCACAATGCCTTCAATCGGCAGGTGAAATCTGTTTTTAGAAAGCAGCATCTTAAAAAATTAGCCGTGAAAATGGACAGTGACGAGAAACAGGAAAACCAGAGAACTTATGAGTGATGAACGTGGGAATTACAATCAAGCAATCTCCCAACAACCTCACCCAGTTAATGACCACCTCGGGACGGCATCTCATTCGCAAACAATTGCGGACCGGTATATCCAGAGATTTCAGACAACCTTTGCAAAGACTGCACACCCGAATATAGCTCGCCATTAATTTCCCAGGTCGGATAGCTTTCCACACCCACGGCCCGACAAGTCGCTGGTTGAGGATCCACCCCTTGTTCATCACACTCTACATAAGTGAGATCTTTAAACGCTTGCTTCCCAAACAAAGTTTGCTGAGCATGACAATGCGGACACCACCAGGCACCGTACTTAGTCGCTCCAATGCTCGTTAAATGCTTCGCCAACGCAATCTCCGAAGGACCGGAATCTGTTTCTACAATCGGCGTTGGATTTCCAGCACTAAAGCTACTGGGATTTTCGGCATAGGCGTAGAGTCCAGCCGTTGTGATCAGCGCAATCATCGCCACCGACACACCTGGCAACAATAGTTGGCCGATATTCTTACGATGGTTATCAATCAGAGTTAATATCCAAAGCCCTAAGCTAAAACCAGCGGATAGTATGCAAGGCACACAAGATTCACCCACCAAGGAGAACATTACATAAAGCAGATAACCGCTAAACACGGTCATGGCAGTACTACCGACAAATAGCCCTAGCCAGGTAGACCCTTCCAAATCCTTATTTTTAGTTATGGCCGGTGTGACAGCCAACAACATCATGAGGAAGTAAGCCAACGCCCCCAATAAAGGCAATGAAACTGCACCAAATTGAACGTAGGCACTCTCATTCAGCGGACTGCTGCCTTTAGCCACACAGCCTAGAGACAGTAGAAGGCCAGCCGCAGAAACGCCAGCAATAAGATAGCGAGAATATTTCTGAATACCGGTCGGTTGTTGTTTACGTTTACGCACCATAATTTTATTAAATAGGTAAGGTAAGCTGCGGAGTTAAGCACAAAATTGAGGGTTCAACGTGGGGGGCAGCTCGTAGAGCCCTTAATGTTGTGCTTAAAGTGAAACTGTTCAGGCAAAGTTTTCAAAACAAAGTTGTCAGGCAACACCCGCACACAGCAGGCAGTGCATAACGACCAGTGCACAGAAAAGGACCTCAAGACATAGGTCTCAAATAAAGTGATTTAAATTTGGCTAATTTCGTGGGCAAGATTATTGAGATCGGTCATCGGCAAGTCAGCAACCAGTGCATAGAGATACGATTCTTCTCTCCAAAGAACAACACCTGTGCCATCAGGCTGACGCAGAGTCATATAGCTAGAGTGAAACTGTGGAAACTGATCACCATTGAGATCTAACTGGTAAATAGAAACAACCTGCGAGGCCTCAGGGTAGCCCTTTACCTGATAAGACAATCGCAGCCCACGGGTCTCGTCAAACTGGCAATCACTGCCGCCGAGCAGTTCACCCTGATAGTCAGGCAGGGTAGGCAGGGTCGCCACACTCGTCTGAAAGCCTTCCAGTTGAGTAACCACATCATCCGCCCGCTGCACAACAAAGTCTACCGGTCCCTCTGGATTCGTCACGGAGTTGTGATGATCTTGCAACAGCTGCTCGAACCCGGCCCATACTTTCTCCATCTCAGAAACATCCTGAGCGACCTCTACCGTTTGCACAGAAGGAGAATTACTAGGGAAATCAGAATCTGAACCGTTGGGTTGAGAAAGGGTAGGCAGAGTTCGCGCAATAAAATTACTCGCCGGTTGCCAATTCCCCACCGCAATAAAAACAGTCGCAAAACCGGCAGCAATAGAGCCTAATACCCAGGGTCGCTGCCTTTGGATAAACCGCTTTCGCTGAGAAAGTTGAGTCAGCCGTTCGCGGGCTAATTGCGTTGGTGGCATAGGCTGTTGCGTGGGCGTAGGAGAAGACTCTGAAGGTAATGACGATGATGGTACGAGGGTTTGTTCAAACTCAGCTTGCGTGGCTTGGAGAATACGCGATCGCAATTCTGCTTGAGGCTTCTCTTCTGGCAATGCATAGGGCATCATCGCCAAGGCTTCTTGCAACGCCTCTACCTCTTCTCGAAGCTCAGGATGCTGTGCTAGCAACTGGTGAAACTGCGCAGCTTCTTCAGAGGTCAAATCTCCTAGAACATAGCCAGCCGTCAGCTCTTGTAACTCTTGAGCATTAAAAGGATTCGTCATGATTTTTCCTCCTCTAGCACATGTCGCAGCTGTTCTCGTAAGTGCAAGAGTCCGCGCCTAGCCCAGCTTTTCACCGTACCCAGCGGCACGCCCAGCCGATCCGCGATTTCGCTTTGGGACTGGCCCTCGTAGTAGCTCATCTCCAACACTTCTCGCTGGCGGTCCTTAAGGGTACTCATCGCTTCTCGCACCAAAACATGTCGTTCTTGTTGAGTGACCTGATGCATAGGTGTCTTAAAATCACTAGGTACTTGAAGTTGTTGCCATTTATCAGCGTATTTTTGCCGGGTGGCACGGGACCTCAAACGGTCAATCGCTCTAGACCGGGTGAGGACCGTCAGATACTTCGCCAAAGAGCCTCGCTGAGGATCGTATGAGCGCGATCGCGCCAACTTGCAAAAGACTTCCTGAGTCAAATCCTCTGCTTCCGAAACGCTGCGCAACCCTTTTAGGGCAACACCATATACGACACTAGAATACCGGTCGTAAATCACACCCAGGGCCGTCAGGTTGCCTTCCCACAGGCGATATACAAGATCGCTGTCAGACTCAGATGCAGTCACAATGGGGTCAGAATCCTTCTCGATCAGGGTCACAGCGGCTTGCAACTTTATTGCAATGGTTTCAAAGGGTTACATATTATGTACGGCTACGAACAGCAAACGGATGCACCTTTGAGAAAAAGTTTTTTGGCATCACCCTAAATCCAAACCCTAACCCTTTCTTGCGCTGCCCTTTCCCATTATTTACAGCCCACTGTTCACAGCAGTTAGTGCCATGTTGGTGCCATAAAAAATCGCCCCGACCAGAGATCCTAAATAGACTCTCCAATCGAGGCGAATTCTATGGTGGCCTTTACCCAGCAACTAGGAAAGAAAGTGCCGTGTGAGATGACCCTTGTCGTACAATTCTGGCAATACAATCTGGTAATAAATAACGAGAGAGAGGCCATGCGATGGCCAAACGCTTGCTAGGCGGCTAACTCACGGCCTAGTCGCTAGTGAGTTAGCTAGGTCGTAAGATGGCTCTCAGGCGTTGTCAAAGACCGCTGCATCGCGGCCCTCAAATCGGGATAACGCTGGGCAACTAACCGAGAAACGTGTTTAGCCGCGACCTCTGAGAGTAAATCTTGATTGCAATGAGCGGGAAGACGCTCAACAATTTCATCTAAGTTGCTGCCCGCAATATACAGGTAATCACCCACCGCATCTTTAATGAGCATCGGGCGGCGGCGGATTTTTTCCGGGCTCAGCTCCCGTTTCACACAGGTGTACCAATCGATGGCATCTGCGACTAGCTTATCTGCATCTTTAGCTAGCGCATTGCTCATCCGTAGGTTTGAGAAAGCCTTCTCAATTTCGAGCAGTTGGTCTGCCATAGTTTATCTCCGAGGGGTCAGGGCTCACTCGGTCAGAATTCCCGTAGACAGATTTCAAATAGCGCTGGTGTTACATCCAACCCTCAAATTTTCATACAACTCCGGGGAAGCTACTAGAGGGCGGCTAAACCGCTAACATAGGGAAAGGATTTTACGCTAAAAAAATAGACACGCCATGGGTTTCTTTCGCCAATACATCGCACCATTATTTATCGTGCTCATTTTTGCCATGGCCCTGCTCGCCGTCAGCGCTCGCATTTTCCTCCCCAGCGATATGATGGCCCCCGCTCCCATTACTGAGCCAGTCTCTACCCTCCACGCACCTGTAATGGCCAACGCCACACTCTCTAGTCTGCTTTAAAGAGCACTGACTAAGTAGCTAACGTGGCTGATTCCTTTCCGATTGCCAACTACCGACTAGAGGCGGGCTCTTCGTTACAGAGGGCTCGCCTTGTTATGTTCATGCAGCGTGCTTACCGCGACATGGGGCATGGGGCAACCCATCAGGGTAAGCCCCAACAGACTACGGACAAACAAACTACGGACAAACACGGCACAGGCGACCATCTGGCCGACACCGTACAACGCCATCTGTCATCCCAATCTCAGCTATGGTGGCTAATTGATGAAAAAGCCGCTGCGCTGCCTGCGGGTATGCCTGGGACAACGAGCCTAGAGCCGGTGGGTTGCCTCTGGATGGGAGAAGCCATCGACCAGCGCAGCGGTCTCAAACAGGCCTATGTCTTTTTGCTCTATATCGCTGCCGCCCATCGCCACCAGGGACTCGGCACCGCACTGATGAACCATGCCCAAGATTGGGCGAAGCAAAAGGGGTACCAGCACATGAGTCTGCAAGTATTTGAAGATAACGCCGCTGCAATGACCCTGTATGAAAAGCTAGGGTACCAGTCTCAGGCCAAGTGGATGTCGCTAGAGCTTTGACGTGCATCCACTACACCTCAGCCTCTTCGGGCTCGTGCTGTGTAGAATTCGCCAAGGCTGTTGCGATCGCATCTACAACCCGTCCCACTTCCGTCACCTCCATGCCCATGCCGCCACGCTTTTGCCCTTTCGGCACCAGTGCCCGCTTAAAGCCCAGCTTCGCCGCTTCCTTGAGCCGCAGCTCCATCTGCGAGACCGGGCGAATTTGCCCGCCGAGGCCCACTTCTCCAATCAGCACTAGCTCTGGGTCAATAATGCGATCGCGAAAGCTCGCCGCTACCGCCACCGCAATCCCCAAATCTGCCGCAGGCTCACCCACATTGAGTCCACCGGAGGAAGCCACATAGGCATCTAACTTAGACAGGGGAATGCCCACCCGCTTTTCGAGCACGGCCAAAATTTGCAGTAATCTGTTGTATTCAATGCCTGTGGTCGACCGGCGTGGTGAACTGTAACTGGTGGGACTCACCAAAGACTGCAATTCCACCACCAGTGGCCGCGTACCCTCACAGGCCACAATCGTCGCCACGCCGGGCACACTCTCTTCCTGAGAGCTCATAAAGAGCTCAGATGGGTTCAACACCTCCTCCAAGCCCTTATCCACCATCTCAAACACACCGAGTTCGTGGGTAGCTCCGAAGCGATTTTTCACGGAGCGCAACAAGCGGTGGCTGGCAAATCTATCGCCCTCAAAGTACAACACCGTATCGACTAAGTGTTCTAACACTTTCGGACCTGCGATCGCCCCCTCTTTGGTCACATGTCCCACAATAAACAAAGAGATATTCTCTTTTTTCGCTAGCTGCATCAGCGCTGCGGTGCACTCTCTGACCTGGGCGACCGAGCCCGGTGCAGAGGTCAGCGCCGAATAGAACAACGCCTGAATGCTATCAATCACGGCTACCTTGGGCCGCAGAGATTCCAGCTCTTCTAAAACAGTCTCCAAGTTGGTTTCGGGCAACAGGTATAGATTTTCTTGAACACCACTGACTTGTTTACCGTTGTTGTCGGCCATACCTAAGCGGAACGATCGCAGCTTCACCTGCTGCCCCGACTCCTCTGCACACACATACAGAATCGGCGTCTCCCGCGCAAGCTGGTTCGCCGTTTGCAACAACAACGTCGATTTTCCAATCCCCGGATCGCCCCCTAACAACACCAACGATCCAGGCACGATACCACCGCCCAGAACCCGATCCAGCTCAAAGTAACCCGACGGAATCCGGGCCTGAGGATGGTCTTGAATTTGATTAAACGTGAGCGAGAGCCGTGGCTGAGCCGGCGGGCGACGCTTGCGGCCCGAACTTGCCCGTGACTTCATACTGGGCCGTGTAGAGCTGGTCTCCTTAGCCTCTAGCTTTTGCTCAACCAGGCAATTCCAACTATTACACGTGGGGCACTTACCAAAATACTGACGAGACTCCGCACCGCAAGCATTGCAGACATATACAGAACGGGCTTTAGCCATGGACGAGTCTCCTGCACAACAGCATCGCCTAAATAGTATAAACGTACTGCGACAGAAAGCGCTGCCTTAAACGCACTGCCTCACCTTAAACGCACTGTCTCAAAAGTGATAGGCCACACACGCCAGCACGCCAGCCATCCACAAAATGAACACTTACATGACACAATCTTCGATGTCGCTCTCCCAGCTATTTCAATAGCCTGAATAACAGCCCTTTCAATAACCTAAATAACGGCTTGAATGATACTCAGAAGTCCACTGGTTTTTTCTAGGGTCTAGTGTCAAAAAGCACACTCACCCACTGAAACCCTTCATATCCGATACATTTCTTAGCAAAACAGGCTTTTCAGGCCCCATCTCGACAGGAGAAGATTGGTGACTCATTTGTCTGTAAATGCTAACTTTTCTAAATCTAAACACCGTACCCGGCCTGTGGTGTAGCGATTTGTATCAAGTTTTATCAGGAAAAACATCCTGATGAAAAACCTTAAGAAACCCTGAAACCCTGTTCAGGACTAAGTTTTTAGGCCGCGTCTAGTGCATATAATTATGTTGTGGAGAAATATTTCCACATATGTTCCTTGTTCCTCTGCGAAAGGGTTGTTTGCTAAACGTAATACCAGGCATTAACTTCTGAGTCTTTTACCCTTAGCCCTTCACTTTTAGCTACGACTTGTAATCAGCCACGACTTTATAGGAGTTAAAGAGCTTTGGAAAGCGTTAAAGAAAAAATCTTGGTTGTTGACGACGAAGCCAGCATTCGTCGAATCCTAGAGACCAGGCTCTCTATGATTGGTTACGATGTCGTCACTGCTGCTGATGGTGAGGAAGCACTGGACACGTTCCGCAATGCCATTCCTGACTTAGTCGTGCTTGATGTCATGATGCCTAAGCTGGATGGCTACGGCGTGTGCCAAGAGCTTCGCAAAGAATCAGATATTCCCATCATTATGCTCACCGCCTTGGGCGATGTAGCTGACCGTATTACTGGCCTAGAGCTAGGCGCTGACGACTATGTGGTCAAACCTTTTTCACCTAAGGAGCTAGAAGCTCGCATTCGCTCCGTACTCCGCCGCGTTGAGAAAACTGGGGCATCGGGCATTCCTAGCTCAGGTGTCATCACCATCAACAACATCCGTATCGACACCAATAAGCGTCAGGTATACAAAGGCGACGAGCGCATTCGTCTTACCGGCATGGAGTTTAGCCTGCTAGAGCTACTTGTTAGCCGCTCTGGTGAGCCCTTCTCCCGCTCCGAAATTTTGCAAGAGGTATGGGGCTACACGCCTGAGCGCCACGTAGATACCCGCGTGGTGGATGTTCACATCTCCCGTTTACGCGCCAAGCTTGAGGATGATCCCAGCAATCCTGAGCTTATCCTGACTGCCCGTGGTACCGGCTATCTCTTCCAGCGCATTGTTGAGCCCGGTGAAGAATAAGGCCAGCTGAAGAATAAAATCAGCCGACATTTTGGAAACCCATAATTTCGGCGGACTCATCTCGGCGGACTCATTTCCCAGACTAGGCTCTCAGTTTTAGCCTCATGATTATGAGGCTAAAACTACACAACTAAACGTTAAGCTAAAAAGCCCTTGGAGACCATCACTGACGCAACCGTCAGGATGGGCCTGGGGTTTTATTTTGCCTGCGTTTTATTATGTAATTCCACTGTGCAAGCCCGAGTGGGAGAGGATTATATGCGCTACTTTGGCATACGCCCCGTACTGCCGAACACAACCACGGGTGCTGCCGAATACATCCCATAGGCCAGGTATTTATCTGGCATTTTTTGAGTGGGCAACTTATACCTTGGCAGTCTTTACTTAATCACTGAGGAAAGTAACCAAAGCTATAAGTCTGATAGAATTCTTAAAGTTTCTATTGGTCCATTTCGTTCATTCGGCCAAATTAAGGGATAGAGCTTTAATGAATTCAACGCAGGTACGCATTGCAGTAGACGCAACGGGCGGCGATTTCGCCCCTGGTGAAGTTGTCGCGGGCGCTATCAGAGCGAAGGCAGAACTAGGCGTAGATATCCTGCTCGTAGGCGATCCCGAGCAAATCAAAGCCTCCGTAGCACAGCCAGAATTGCTGAATGGGATTGAAATTGTGCCCGCCGAAGGCATCATTGAAATGCATGAGGAGCCGCTCAATGCCCTCAAGCGCAAGCCCAATGCTTCGATCAATGTATCGATGAACTTGGTCAAAGAAGGCCGTGCCGACGGTGTCGTCTCCGCAGGACACTCTGGGGCAGCAATGGCCGCAGCGTTGCTGAGATTAGGCCGTATTAAAGGGATTGCACGCCCCGCCATTGGCGCGATGTTCCCAACTGTAATTGCAGGTAAGCCCGTCCTGATTTTGGACGTTGGTGCAAATGTTGACTGTAAGCCCAAGTATTTAGAGCAGTTTGCCTTTATGGGGAGCACTTACTCGCGCTACGTCCTCGGCAATGAGAGCCCAAAGGTTGGCCTGCTCAATATCGGTGAAGAAAAAAGCAAAGGCAATGACGTCGCCGTGCAGGTCTTTAAGTCATTAAGCGCCCAGTCTGCCATTAACTTTGTGGGCAATGCCGAAGGACGCGATGTGCTCTCGGGCGATTTTGATGTGATTGTCTGCGATGGCTTTGTTGGTAATATCCTGCTGAAATTTGCGGAAGCTGTCGGTGGCTCGGTCCTTCAGATTTTGCGGGAGGAGCTACCCCAGGGCTTATCGGGCAAGGTGGGTTGCACCCTGATGAAAGGCAACCTCAAGCGGGTAAAACAACGGGTAGATCATGCGGAACGTGGTGGCGGTTTGCTTTTAGGCGTCGCCGGTATTGCGGTTATTAGCCACGGTAGTTCCAAGGCACCGTCTATTTTCAACGCGGTTCGCCTGGCCAAAGACGCGGTAGATAACCAGGTGCTCGACCGCATTAAGGGGCAATACCAAAAGGTCACAGCCACGGCGAAACCCGCCGCTAACACTGCGGATAAAGCCCCAGCTCAGGCCACACCCGAAGGTAAGTAATTTAGATGACTAAGGAAACACATGGGCAAGCACATGGGGTTGCCTTCATCGGCAGCGGTTCGGCAAAGCTAAAAACCACGCTCACCAATGAGCAGCTTGCGGATATCGTCGATACCTCGGATGAGTGGATCGCAACGCGCACCGGGATTCAGCAGCGTCACATAGCAGGCCCCGATGATTCTATTCGCTCATTGGGGGGTGAGGCTGCGTTAGCCGCGATCGCCCAGGCCAACCTCGAACCTACTGATGTCGATCTGATCATTCTGGCCACCTCCACCCCCGATGACCTCTTCGGATCTGCCTGCCAAATCCAAAGCGAAATCGGGGCCACCGGAGCCGTTGCGTTCGATATTACCGCCGCCTGCTCTGGGTTTGTTTTTTCCCTGGTCACCGCCGCGCAGTTTATCCGCACCGGGGCCTACAAAACTGTTGTCGTGATCGGCGCAGATATTCTCTCTCGGAAAACAGATTGGTCAGACCGACGCACCTGCGTACTCTTTGGAGATGGTGCTGGTGCGATCGTGATGCAACGCAGCGACGCAGGCGATCGCCTACTCAGCTTTGAAATGCACAGTGATGGCAGCATGAACGATTGCCTTAATGCCGCCTATACCCACGAATCGGTGTCCCTCACGGGCGATATCTCCGTTCAAAAGGGCCGCTTTAACCCGGTCACCATGAATGGCCGCGAAGTCTATCGCTTTGCCGTTAAGCGTGTGCCGGAAGTCCTCGAAAAGTCACTGTTCCACGCCAACCTTTCCACCGATGATGTGGACTGGCTGATTTTGCACCAGGCCAACCAACGCATCCTGGATGCTGCCGCCAAGCGACTGGGCATTCCCGCCGAGCGCGTCGTGAGCAACATGGCTAAGCATGGCAACACGGACGCAGCCTCTATTCCCATCGCCCTCGATGAATGGATCCGCGCTGGCAAGATAAAAGCAGGCGACACCCTGGCACTCTCTGGGTTTGGTGCAGGCCTCTCTTGGGGCGCAGCGATTCTGAAATGGGGTGCGTAAAGTAGGACGTATCAGCCAAGGGCCAACCTGAGTCCTAACGCATCAGCCTCACAAACAACAAACTTTCAATAACAACTTTCAAGTCACAGGCGAACAAACGCCGTGATTCATTTAAGGGAGACATCAAAAGTCATGGCAAACACTGCGTGGGTATTTCCGGGACAAGGGGCACAGGTCGTTGGCATGGGCCTCGACTTAGCCGATGAGTGTGCGAACTTACTGGCTGAAGCAGAAAGCATCTTAGGCTGGTCTGTACTGGAGATTTGCAAAAACGAGGACAAAATTTCCCATAGCCTCTACACCCAACCAAGCCTATACGTCGTAGAATGTGCCCTGGCAAACGTGCTTGCCGCCAAAGGCCAACAGCCGGATGTGGTGGCAGGCCATAGCCTCGGGGAATATTCAGCACTCTATGCCGCAGGGGTGTTTGACTTTGCCTCTGGCCTGAAACTGGTAAAACGCCGCGCTGAGCTGATGTCCCAAGCATCCGAAGGCACCATGGCCGCTCTCATGGGGTTCAAACGCGATGAGCTAGATGCCAAAATTGCCGAAACTGAGGGTGTCGTTCTCGCCAATGACAACAACGCGGGCCAAGTAGTGATTTCAGGGACCCCCGAGGCCGTAGAAGCTGTGATGGCTGACGTAAAAACTAGGCGCGCCGTCAAGCTCAAAGTCAGTGGCGCATTCCATTCTCCCCTCATGGCAGATGCCGCACAAGCGTTTGGATCAGTCTTGGCAGAAGTCCCTTTTCAAGATGCCAAAGTCCCCGTAATGTCTAACGTGGAACCCACCCCTGAAACCGATGCCACAGCCCTCAAAGAACGGCTGAGACAGCAAATGACGGGCTCGGTGAGATGGAGAGAAATTTCACTAAACTTGCCGGAGCAAGACGTAGACACCGTCGTTGAAGTCGGCCCAGGTAAAGTGCTCACAGGCTTGATTAAACGCACCTGTAAGGGCTTAACCCTCAAAAATATAAATAGCCTAGAAGCCATAGCCTAGAAGCGGTAGGTGGGTAACGCCCACCGAACAAGCTGATGAACGAGCCTGAGAATAAACCTGTGAACAATCCCCTTGCGAGCAATCATGATTCCCCCGGTCATTCAACAGCTTCCGCCTTAGATACGGGCAACCAGCCCAGCCGCGAGCCACTCATCAGCCTGGCCTTGTATCACCTGTTTAAGTGGTCCATCGTCAGCCCGGTGCTCCATGGCTACCTGCGTGGGCGCATTTATGGTGCCAAAAAGGTGCCGATGGATGGCCCCTTAATCGTGGTCTCTAACCATGCCAGTAACCTAGACCCACCGTTACTCTCAAACTGCATGCGACGGCCCGTCTCCTTTATGGCCAAAGAATCGCTGTTCCAGGTTCCCGTCCTAGCTCCGGCGATTCGTGCCTATGGGGCCTATCCAGTCAAACGGGGATCGGCCGATCGCAGTGCCATCCGAGAAGCCCTAAAACAGCTGGACAACGGTTGGGCGGTCGGCATCTTTTTACAGGGAGTGCGCACACCTGATGGTCGTGTCACCTCACCAAAACTAGGCGCTGCAATGATTGCAGCCAAAGCCCAAGTCCCTTTACTCCCGGTGAGCCTGTGGGGTACAGAACGGATTTTGAGTAAAGGGTCTTATGTCCCCAAACCATGCCCCGTCACCATTCGGATTGGAGAACCCATTGCACCCCCAGTGTCCTCTAAGGACAAAGACGCCCTTAGAGCCGTGACTCAACAATGCACAGATGAAATTCATGCCTTACATGATCTAGGCCGCTAATTTACCTAGACGTTAATGTACCTAGCAGAGCAAAAACACAAGATAAGCAAAGCCCACTTGCAACACAGCGGAATGGTCGCTGCTCTATCTCTCGTCGCGGCTCTGTCTCAAGGTAAAATGGCTAAATATCAATAATTAGGGAAAGGCCTACAGAATCACAACAGCCATGGCAGATGAGGATTTGCGCGCAGAGTTAACCAAAATGATGGGTCCCGTACAGTGGGAATGGTTAAAGCCCCAGGTACAGCGGGATGTGGTGGTCGTCGTAGATCCTGGGTTGGACTTGGCGGATGTGGGCGTTGCGATCGCATCGGATAACACCAAAACAGTAGAACGCTGGATCACCGAGCAGCTCATCGTTAAACCTAGTCCTGAGCAACTTTCACTATGGAGCAACGAAAATAAACGCTTAACGTCGCTGATTGTTCAACCCTATGTGTTGGTACAAGACAAGTTATTCAGCACGGGCTCTGAGGGTGCCTCTGATGAATCAAAGACGGATGGGACTGACATAGATCCCGTGACGTGATGTATAGCTAGTGCATCGTCAATGCTTAATTTTAGGGCCAGGTTTATAGGGGAATTAGGGAGATTGGGGGAATTAGGGAAACGTATTTCGGCCATGCTCCCCACCTCCCTAATTTCCCAAATTCCCCCACTGCCTATTCCCTAAGTTTTAGGCTTGACGCTGCACTAGCCCTCCTTCAATAATGCCTCGCCTCGCGAGCCCTAACGCTTTATGCAAAGCCATCCGCTTTGGAACTATCTCAGTACCTCTGCCTTAGTCAGATATCTGTTGCTGTTTGCCTGTGGTTGGGCCGCAATTGAAGTCTTACACTATTTTGAAATCGTTGTGGTGATTTTCACCTCATCCACGATTTTAGCGTTTTTACTCAGCTACCCAGTACGCTGGCTGAAGCGATTTCTCCCCCACAATATTGCCACCCTTGTGGTGTTTTTGGTGTCACTCACGGTCATTGGTACCATCGTCACCACCATTGGCTTAGCCGTCCTCTCCCAAGGCCAGCCCTTAATAGACAATATCGCTGATTTTTTAACCTCACTCACCCCAAGAATTGAAGCTCTAGAGCAATCCTTACAACGCTGGAATTTACAGGTAGACTTACAGTCCATGGGCGCTCAATTTCGCGACCAAACAGTGAGCCTATTAGGAACAGGTATCGGTCTGCTGCAAGCCTTACTGAGCAACTTTTTGCACGTCATTATCATTGCCGTCGTGACCCTATTTATGATGCTCGATGGAGAACGGCTATGGACCCTATTCCTCAAAACCGTGCCACCGGGCGATCGCACAAAGGTCACCCAAATTGTGCAAAAAAGTCTGTTGGGCTTTTTCTGGGGTAGGCTATTGCTCTCCATCTTTTTTGGATTTTCTACCTTCGCAGTCTTTCTCATTTTCAAAGTGCCCTATGCGCTCACCCTGGCCGTGATTGCCGGGCTTTTTGACCTCATTCCAGGGATTGGGGCAACGCTCGGGATTGGCCTAGTCATGTTGTTTTTACTGTCACAAAGTGTTGTCCTAGCGATTCAATCCGCCGTCATTTGTGTAGTGCTCCAGCAGGTAGAAGAAAACCTGCTCATGCCCAGAATTATGCAAGGGTCGCTCAATATCAATCCCGTGGTGATGTTTTTCGCCTTAATTGTCGGTGCCCGCGTTGCCGGGATTTTAGGCATTTTCCTCTCCATTCCCATTGCCAGCATTATCGTTAGCCTCTTGGGTATTGAAGAGCTAAAAGGCAATATGACTGGAACCTGAGGCAATAGAAAAAAGCTACGAGGGGCCTTAAAACAGCCCCATTCGTATTCGACTATCAGCGTTGAGTCGCTTTCATAATCTCAACCAGCTTGTTCTGCATTTCCTCAGTAGCAGACACAATAATCTCATCACGGCGATAATCTTTACAAGCCGACAACGGTGGCAGGGACTGACCATCATAGGTAGTCATAAAGTAGCCCATTTCCTCAGCCATCCAGGCAAGGGCGGCGGTATCGATAAATTGAGCACTGGCTAAAATCACACCGGCAACTTCGCCCGTGAGTAAGCCGTTAATCGGGGGTACTGGGGTTTCCGTGGAGTACTCGGTTTTAAGATCGATCACCGGGAAGTGCGATCGCATCTCATCGGCCATATCACTCAGCGCCCATCCCAATAACACCTTGTCACCAGGGTCCTCTATTTTCAACGGCTTGCACGCATCCAGATCATCCGCCATGGAGCCGACGAAGGTGCCTTGCCCCCGCAGAGAGTAGTAGTAGCAATCATTGGCCGGGCTTAGTGCGATCGCCGCTTCAAAATTATCCGCATTCAGCACCGTCAAAATCACCAAATAGTTTGGATGGCCGTCCATGTAATAGCGAGTACCATCAATCGGGTCTAGCGTAATCAGGTAATCACCCTGCGGCCCGAGGTCAATCGCCTGAAAATACTTGGTGTTGTAGGTTTTTTCATATTCCTCACCGTAAAACCGTAGGTTGGGAAACTTCGCTAGCAGCGTCACCTCCATAAAGGTCTGAATCGAAAGATCCGCATCCGTCAGGGCATTGGCAAAGAGATGATCGCCCTCATACTTATCGGGCAGGGCAGAAATTCGCTGTTGAATTTGATCGGCGTAGGCACCGGCCACCTTTAAAAATGGCAACAGTGCAGAGAGAATTTCTTTGGGAGAAGGATGCTCAAACATAGGACACCGAAGGTAGAAGTCAACAGGTAAGCAATAGGGCTTGAGCAATGAGCCTCTTCTGAAAAAATGAGGCCACGGCCATATCATCAAGCCCAATAGACTCTAACATCAGCATCACGACTGAGCGACTAATTCCTGTTTTATCAAGCACCCTCTGTCCATTCCTAAAATTTCCCGGACAGCCGCTTTTTTCGGTGTAAGTGGCCGCTCAAACCGCCCAAACTACCCAACAACAATAGTTTTTGTGAGGTTCTGATTAGCTTCTAAAAAAGAGCGAGAAATTACGTAGACACGGACACATCACTCCGGAGCATCCTTACCCCAATCCCTCTATCCCTCACTACTAAAGCGATTCAAGAAAACTACTAGATACCAAGACTCATCAATTTCCATTGTATTGGCAAGGATTCTGTTGCTTTTAGTCTACGTACAAGTACGCAAAACCGTATTTAGCCTCCATAAAGGATGGGAAGTTCTACTGACACGGTCATTTTCCTATGGCTAGATATACATACGACGCCGCTGCGGCTCAAGCCACTACCCAGTCGACAGTGCGTATTTCTAACATTTTTCGCTCTCCACATTAAAGGAATTTATAAAGCTCATGATCCAAGTTATTAAGAAGCAAGGCCTCAAAGCAGCACTTCCCCTTCTTCTCCTTGCGACTGCTTGTGGCGAAGGTGCACCTTCTGCGCAACAGTTTGATAGCATTCCAGCTGAGACCTATGAAGAAATTGCAGAAGTGATCAGCGCTAACACTGACACTTATGATGGCCTCAAAGAGATTACTGAGTACATCGACGCTAAAGCTGAGAAAGAAGAAGCCACTGAAACGCTCGCAGTAAAAGTTGCTAATCCTACTCATGATGATGCTGTGAAAAAAGTTCCTGAGCCTACTGCACTTGCTGGCTTAGCGATCGCAGGCATGGGCCTCATCGGCATCAAGCGCAAGCAAGCTGCCTAACACCAGATTCATTACGTTGCACGACGTTGAGTTAAAGCAAAAAGAATAAACGCCACAACCGATATTCTTTTTGCCGTAGCTCCAAATATTAGCTGTACCCCAGGATTCTGTTGATTTTTATCAGAATCCTGGGGTACAACGTTTCATCTAGTATTTTTGATGATTGAAATGGGGCAAACTCACAAATGATGAGGCCACGATAATGGTGACTATGAGTTCACACATTTCAACAACAATTATTTTATAGCAAGCTTTTACAACGAGCCTTGCAAAAGTTGAACAATCGGATCGTCTTCTCCGCGCATGAGGGCATAGTCCAGTGCAGTTCGATTCCACTGGTCCACAATAGTGGCATCAGCACCATGCACTAACAGAAGCTCTGCCAACTCAGGATGGTCTTTAAATGCGGCTAATATCAACGGGGTCACACCTTCGGCATCTATCCAGTTCACCTCTGCACCACTATCGAGCAACAGTTGAGAAATCTCTGTAAAACCGTCACGGGCGGCATAGGTCAGCGCAGTATTAGTGTTGTATAAAGCATTGGGATCAGCATCGGACTGGAGAAGCGATCGCACCGTATCCACATCACCCGCCAACGTCGCCTCAATCAACGGCGGCGGTTCGGGAACAGGACTTTCAGAGATAGCAATCTCCGGCACCGAGAGCGATCTGGCCTCAGAAGGTGTAGCAGACGACGTAACACGGTTACAACTAGCAGCGATGCCTAACGCCAGTGAACATGAGATCGCCACAAAGGAAAAAATAATTTTCATAACTGCCCCACGTCCCCATTCACACCCATCAGCTTGGGTAATCCCAAGCCTTAATTGCCCAAGCCGTAATCACCCAAATTCAGATCATCAACCTTATTTAGGCTCTTTATCTCAGCCTACCGTAAGGCGGCGGCACCCCACATCAAACGCCCAACAGGCAAGAGACAACAGACCCTTGCTTGCTTTACCCAGCGTTGATGCTAATACAGTCTATGGCAGCAGAATGATTTTGTATTCGGTCCTCATCATCTCCAGGTCATAGCTCTAACGACACTCGTACCGCCGTCGAGTGAATACAATGCACTCCACGATACGGCAGCGATAGGAAACATTCTTAAAATTAAACGTGGAACGCATCGTCTTCAATCGCTAAATCACGGGTATTGCCCTTGTGCTCCGCAATGATGACCGATGATTTCAACCATGAGTTCCAACCATGAATGGCGAAGGCCTTGCGTCCTGAGTAACAGCATCCATTGACTGGCATCATGGCATATAGCCACTACAAAAACCTGCAACTACGAAAAACATATGGCACACCCGCTGACTGAAGGTCCCATTAGTCGTCGATTGATAACGCTAACACTACCAATGGTTTGGGGAATTTTCGCGATTGTTGCATTTAACCTAGCAGATACTTACTACGTCGGCCAGCTCGGGACCGATCAGCTGGCAGCCATGAGTTTTACCTTTCCGGTGGTGATGACGCTGGGCAGCTTGGCCCTAGGGCTAGGCGTCGGTGCCTCCTCCGTGATTGCGCGAGCGATTGGGCATGGCGATCGCAACATAGTCCAGCGGCTCACCACCAATAGCTTGACCCTTGGGGTTGTGGCAGTAGCGGTACTCGCCTCACTCGGATTACTCACCATTGACCCACTCTTTAGGGCACTAGGTGCAGGGCCAGAAGTCTTACCCTTGGTGCGGCAATACATGCAAATTTGGTACTTCGGCATGGTGTTTTTGGTGGTACCGATGGTGGGCAACAGCGCCATTCGTTCCGCTGGCGATACCGGGACACCGAGCCTGATCATGACCCTATCTGCCGGGTTTAATATTGTACTCGATCCGCTGTTGATTTTTGGACTGTGGGGTTTTCCCGAACTGGGACTAGCCGGCGCAGCCTTGGCCACGGTGATTGCTCGGGCGATGACGCTGGTAGCCTCACTGCTAGTGTTGCAATTTAAAGAACATATGCTTTGCTCTCACTTACCCACATTAGAACAAACCCTCGGATGCTGGCGAAGCATTCTGAAAGTAGGGTTACCCGCTGCTGGCGCAAACATGATTGCACCGATATCAATGGGGGTGATTACCAGTATGCTCGCCACCCATGGCGCGGTGGCAGTGGCCGGATTTGGCGTAGCCTCACGGGTGGAATCTTTTGCCATGATTGTACTGGTGGCACTCTCAGCGAGTATCGGGCCTTTTGTGGGGCAAAACTGGGGAGCCCAGAAATATGGGCGGGTGCACCGAGCTTTGCATCACAGCTATTTATTTTGCTTGGGGTGGGGCGCGTTTGTAGCGGTTGGATTGGCAGCAGTAGCACCGCAGATTGTGCCGTTATTTAATACCGATAGTGAGGTCGTTGCGATCGCTGCTATGTATCTTTGGATTGTCCCCATCAGCTATGGCACGGCGGGTATTATTCAAGTCGGCAGCAGTATTTTCAATGCACTCGGGAACCCAGGGCCAGCGGTGATTATGACGGTGTTGCGCATGTTTGTGCTGTACATTCCCTTGGCTTATATTGGCAGTCGTTGGCTAGGGCCGCTGGGTATTTTTGGCGCGGCCACCATTGCCAATGGGCTGGTAGGGATGGGCGCATATTGGTGGAGTCAGCGGGCTTGTACAGGCAAACCTGCACTATCAGAAATTTAAGATGCGTTGCTGGCGTTCAAGTTGCTGGTAGTAGGCTTAATTTCTGCTCTAGAACCTCACTGTTCCAGGTCAATTCTGGCCAGTCTGCGGCTTGATGCATCCAAGTCATAATCACTGCATGGTATGCGGTGATTAGAGCATACAATCACCGCAACCTTCATGACAATCACCGTATTTTTTGCGGTGATTAAGCAGCGTTAATCGATGCCAACAAGATGCTAGGCCATGAACTTTGAGTGACTAAGCGTTGCGGTAACGAAGCCCTTCTCAAGAAAGCTCGCAACGATAGGACATCAGCGTTAGGGATATTTCTGCCTGGCAATCAGGGGGCACTGCCTACATTAGAATAGAGCATGTGTATTAGTTTTTGCTCGGACATCAGCGTTATGGGTGACCAACCGGCTGAATACTTGCAGGGTGTCGTCGATCGGCTCACATTTCACTCGGCAGAATCTGGCTATACGGTGGCCCGGTTTAAGGTGCCTCGCACGTCTGAGCCCGTGACGGTGATCGGGAGCTTTGCCAACATCCAACCGGGTCAAACCCTCAACTTAACCGGCCAGTGGCGCAATCATCCTAAGTATGGTGAACAGTTTCAGGTTTTTAAGTACCGAGAGACCAAACCGGCAACCTTGACTGGATTGGAGAAGTATCTCGGTAGCGGCTTAATCAAAGGCGTTGGACCAGTGACGGCCAAGCGAATTGTGGCGCACTTCGCACTAGAAACGCTGGACATTATCGAGCATGACATTGCGCGATTGGTCGAAGTCCCAGGGATTGGCCGCAAACGGGTGAAGATGATTCAGACGGCTTGGGAGACCCAGAAGGCCATCAAAGAAGTCATGTTATTTCTCCAGGGGCATGGGGTTTCTACAGTCTACGCGGTGAAAATCTTCAAGCAATATGGCCAAGATGCCATCGAAGTGGTTAGCCGCAACCCTTATCAGCTTGCGCAGGATGTATACGGGATTGGCTTTATCACCGCAGACACCATCGCTCGTAATTTGGGGATTGAGCCGGGGTCGCCGTTTCGGTATCGCAGTGGCCTAGTGCATGTGCTTAACACCGCTGCCGAGGATGGTCATTGCTTTTTGCCCCAAGCCGAGCTGGTAACCAGCGGCGTGAAATGTCTCACCCTAGAAGATCATCAGCCAAATCCGTCACAGCTTTCCAAGTTAATCGTTGAGATGGCTCAGGACGGTGAGTTGAAGATGCAGCAGGAGGTAGACCAAACTGCCTGTTATGCCCCTGCGTTTTACCAGGCGGAAAAGAACCTGGCCGCACGGGTAGAGACGTTGCTAGCTGCACCTTTAATCGTCGATATACCGAGGGTGAACCGTTGGATAGATCGGTTTATCAGCACGACGGGGATGTCGCTTTCTGAAGAACAACAACAAGCGGTGGAAATGGCCGCCTGTCAGCGAGTTGGCATTCTGACAGGTGGGCCGGGGACGGGTAAAACCTTTACGACACGCACCATCGTGGCACTGTGGCGGGCGATGGGGAAAACGGTTGCGTTGGCCTCTCCGACTGGACGGGCGGCGCAGCGACTGAGTGAGGTGACGGGGAAGGAAGCCAAGACCATTCACCGGTTGTTGGAGTTTGACCCAAGTAAGATGCGCTTTCAGCGAGACAGTGACGATCCGCTACCGGTAGATGCGGTGGTGGTGGATGAGGCTTCAATGCTGGATTTATTTTTGGCGCATTCTTTGTTTAAAGCAATTTCTCCAACCGCGCAACTATTACTGGTGGGAGATACCGATCAGCTGCCCAGCGTGGGGGCAGGGAATGTATTAGGTGACTTAATAGCGTCAGGGCAAGTCCCGGTGTTACGGCTGACGCAGGTATTTCGGCAGGCCCAGGCTAGCCGGATTGTGAAAAATGCCTATGCGATTAACCAGGGCCATTACCCGGCTTTAGAAGCGGTTTCCGCATCGCCCAAAACCGATTGTTTGTGGCTGGGTGCACCCGAACCGGAAGATGGCGTACAGGGAATTCAGGAGTTGATTCGAGAGTTGATTCCGGCGCTGGGCTTTGACCCGGTGAGAGATGTGCAGGTGCTGTGTCCGATGACCCGAGGGGCGGTGGGGACGCGCCATTTGAATCAGGTGCTGCAAGCAGTGCTCAATCCGCCTGCGCCAGATAAGGTTGAGATTAGCCGAGGGGGGCTGATTTTGCGAGTAGGAGACCGGATTATTCAGCAGGTAAATGACTATAACCGGGATGTGTTTAATGGTGATGTGGGGACGATTATCAGCATTGATTTGGAAGCGCAGGAGGTCACGGTACAGTTTGACGGGCGTAGCGTGACCTATGACCGTGCTGACCTGAATGAGATTACGCTGGCCTGGGCGGTGACGATTCACAAAAGCCAGGGGTCTGAATATCCATTGGTGATTATGCCGATGTATATGCAGCACTATTTGATGTTGAGTCGAAATCTGTTGTATACCGGGTTGACCCGTGCTAAGAAGCTGGCGATTTTGGTGGGGCCAAAGAAGGCGATTGGGTTGGCAGTGCGGCAAGTGAAGGCGCAGGAGCGATACACGCTGTTGAATCAGAGGCTATGTCTATAATTGAAGACATAGCAATAGGAAATTGCCATGAGCGATATCCCAACCATTACGACTGAAGTTTTCGTTGCCTATTCACAATGTCCTCGCAAGGCTTTTTTGCTTTTATTTGCTGAGGATAAGGGAACCCCTCATGACTATCCAGTAATTTTGGGAAAACGCCGCCAAAGAAATCGAGACCAATATCTGGAGAAGTTTCTGCAAGAGCATCCTGAGGCTAGGAAATATGCTCCAAAAGCTTTCAAAAAACATGCTTTTTTGGTTGAAGCAACCCTGAAGTCAGAACTGTTAGAAGCCTATTGCACTGTTTTGACGAAGACCCATACAAAGGAAACATCCCGCCGGATTCGCTACGAACCAACGATCGTCACGGGAACCTACAGCATTACCCCTGAACAGAAAACTGAACTATTATTTGTTGGCTCGGTACTGGGGAAGATTCAGCAACAGGAATCTATGGTTGGACGCTGAAGGGGTGACACAATGGCTACAAGGCTTGTAATACAGCTTTCATAGCCCTCAGGCCCCTCAGATAATATTCGATTTTGCCGCGATTGAGGCTTATCAATTGTTGCATTTGTTGTTGGCAGTCGTGCCAGAATGGA